>CAZIBZ010000217.1:0-5085 GCA_964537445.1 uncultured Dehalococcoidia bacterium
GGGGACGCCCATGAAGAGGCTATCGATCCCCAGGGGACGGCAGATCTCCTCTTGGAGGAAGTCCGCGATGGGCCTGCCATCGACCCGGCGAACGAGCTCGCCGACCATCCAACCCCAGGCGAACGAGGAGTAGCCGGGAACAGTTGCCGGTTCCCACATGGGGACGAGATCGGCAATGCGGCGGCACATGAGGTCCCAGTCGGCGAGGTCGTCCGGCGTGGTCCCCTCCGGCAGCTGTGGCGTACCGGTCATATGGGCGAGGAGGTTGCGGACGGTGATCTGGTTCTTTCCGTGCGCGCCGAACTCGGACCAGTACTCGGCGACCGGCGCGCCATAGTCGATCTTTCCGCGGTCGACGAGGATGTGCGCGGCGGTAGCGGCCACGGCCTTCGTCGAGGAGAAGATGGTGAAGAGCGTGTCGCCATCCACGGGACGGGCCGTTGACGGGTCGGCGACCCCGGCCCAGGCGTCGACGACGAGTTCTCCGTCTTTGAAAGCGGCTACTTGGAGGCCTCGTTCGGCGTCGCGGGAAACACGGTCATCGAGGATGGCCTGGACTCGGGATTGGGCTGCGGCATCTAGCATCTCTTCGCTCCCTTGCCGTTGGTCGAAGTCTCTCGGTTGCGTCGGACGAGGACACTGTACGCCTGCGCGGGGGCACCTCACCCCCGGCCCCTCTCCGTGAACGGACAGGGGAGAAGAACGGGTCAGCTTCTTGGCTTAGGATTGGCAGGGTCCAGGAGCGGGGTGACATACCGAATGGGGGATCTCGTGACGAGTGAACCGCGAGTGGTTGGGTCGGCGACGGGGCGGGTCGATGGCCCAGAGAAGACGACGGGCCTGGGCAAGTACGTCGTAGACGCGGCGCTGCCGGAGATGCTGTGGTGCAAGGTGCTGCGGAGCCCGGTGCCGCATGCTCGAGTGACGCGGATCGACGCGTCTCGCGCGCTGGCGTTACCGGGGGTCCGCGCGGTGTTGACCGGCGAGGACGTTCGGGATATCAGGACGGGGAACCTTCGAGACGACGAGCCGCTGCTGGCCTCCTGGGACCGGGTCCGGTTCATCGGGGACAAGGTGGCCGCGGTGGCGGCCGACGACGCGGATATCGCGCAACGGGCGCTGGACCTGATCGAGGTCGACTACGAACCACTGCCGGCCGCCTTCGATGCGGAGGAGGCGTCTCGGCCCGAGGCGCCGGTCATCCATCCGGACTTCAACGACTACCGGCGCGTCGAGCAGATGGATGAGCCCGGCAACGTCTGGGAGCGCGTCGTGAACGAGTCCGGGGACCTGGAGCGAGGGTTCGGCGAGGCGGACGTGGTCGTCGAACGGACCTATCAGACGCCGAAGGCCCACCAGGTCTATCTGGAGCCGCACACGTGCCTCGTGGCGATCGATGCGGAGGAGCGAGTGCAGGTCTGGGTCACGAGCCAGTCGCCGACGGCGAAACGCGTGTCGCTGGGCCGGGCGATGGGGATCCCGCGCGACCAGATCAAGATCAACGTTGCGCACCAAGGCGGTTCGTTCGGTGGGAAGGGCGACGCGACGGGCGTTGTGCTGTGCTACCTGCTGGCGAAGAAGACGGGAAAGCCCGTGAAGTTCGTGATGGACTACGCGGAGGAATTGGGAACGATGAACCCGCGACACTCATCTGTGTCACGAATCAAGGCCGGGGTTAAGAGGGACGGGACGATCACCGCGTGGGAGGCGACGGGGACGTTCGCGACCGGCGCCTACGCCGGATACGCTCCGGGGGAGAGCCTGCTGGGGACGCATACGGTTGCGCCATACGGGATCGAGAACGCGCGCCTGACAGCGACGAAGGTCTACACGAACGTCGTTCCCTCCGGCTACTTCCGGGGGCCGGGCCAGTACCAGAGCAGCTTCGCGAGTGAATCGCATATCGATGCGATCGCCGACGAGCTTGGTCTGTCGCCGCTGGACGTCCGACTGGTGAACATCCGGCGGGAAAACGATGGAAGCCTCTATCCGAGCGGCCAGCAGGCGTCCGACCCTACTTGGCGGAGCCGGTTGGAGTCGGCCATCGATGCCGCGGTCGAGACAAGCGGATACTTAGAGGAGAAGCCCGCCCACACGGGCCGCGGGATGGCGCTGGCCATGGCGGGGACCGGAGGCATGGACGGACATGCGCAGGTGCGGGTGCTGGAGTCGGGCCGGATCATCGCGAACATGCCTACCGCCGACCCCGGCGTTGGGATCGCGACGATCCTCGCTCAAGTCGTGGCAGAAGAACTGGATGTTGCCATCGAGCGGGTGAGCGTGGAACCCTGGGATACCGACGATAGCCCGCCCGACTGGGGATTCGGCGGGTCGCGGGGTGCACGGACGACAACGATCGCGGGACACGAAGCCTCGGTGGATCTGAAGACCAATCTGGCTCGGCTTGGCGCCGAGTTCTTCGGCTGGGATGAGGAACGGGTCTCCTTCCAGGGGGGACAACTCGTGGACGAAGCGAGCGGCTCAGCGGTGGCGCTGGAGGAGATCGCCGTGCGCGTGGGAGCGCCTGTATCCGGTCGCGCCGATATCTGGGACGACGAGGACTCAGTGTCGTCGTTCGCGGTCCACGTAGCGGAGGTGGAGGTCGATCCCGAGACGGGTGCTCCGACGCTTCAACGGTTCACGGCGGTCCAGGAGACTGGCCGGGTCCTGAACCCGACGGGGTTCACGGCGCAGATCGAGGGCGGGGTCGTGATGGCGATCGGCCATGCGCTGTCGGAGGAGTTGGTGTTCGACCCGTCGGACGGGAGGGTGATCAACCCATCGCTGGCGGACTACAAGATCACCGGCGAGCGCGATATCCCCCAGATCGAGACGGTGGTGTTGGACTCCGAACTCGGGCACGGGCCGTACCAGGTTCGGGCGATCGGGGATATCCCGATCGTGGTGCCGGCACCCGCGGTGACGAATGCGATCGCGGATGCGGCGGGGGTTCGCGTGACGGCCCTTCCCGCCACGGCGGAGCGGATCCTGGAGGCGCTTCGGGCGAAGGAGTAACGAAGGCCAGCGGCGATAGCCTTCGACCGCCTACCAGAAGACACTGTTTCGGCATCCAGAACCAACGCACTGGCACGATTTCGCTCCGTGCGTATCCTGAGCCTGTCAGGGTTCGCGTCAGATTGGGAACGGAGGTGCCGAGATGGTGATGGAGTTGCGGCCGATGGTCGAGCGCTGTAACGAGGTCTCCAGCGAGTGCGCGACGATCTGTTCCGAGACGTTGGAGTACTGCCTGGAAAAGGGTGGTGCCTACGCGAAGGGGTCTCACATCCAGACTCTGCGCGACTGCACCGACCTGTGCCGGGCGGACGGTGAGTTGATGGTGCGCGGGTCCGGACTCACCGAGGACACCTGTTCGCTGTCAGCGGAGGCATGCGACCGTTGCGCGACGGCCTGCGAAGCGTTCCCGGACGATCCGAGGATGCAGGCGTGCGTCGAGGTGTGCCGGCGGTGTGCCACCGCATGCGAGGCAGTGGCCGCCGCGTAATCAACGGCCGATGCCGACCGACTCAGGGAGTCGGTGAGCGAGAGAACGCGAACGAGGGGCTCCCGATGGGAGCCCCTTTTTTCGTAGCGTGACAGCCGAATCAGCCGGAGGAGCCAAACATGGACAAGGTCGATCTGAAGAAGGAGTTCAAGGATCGCTACCGCGCGACGGCCCGTGTCGCCCGAGTAGATCCCGCTTCCGGGACGTTCCTCGCGGTCGACGGCCACGGGGAACCGGGGGGCAGCCAGTTCTCCACGGCGATCGAGCATCTTTACTCGGTCGTGTACACCCTCAAGTTCGGCCTGAAGGCCGCGGGCGTGATGGACTTCGTCGTCGCACCGCTCGAGTCACTGTGGTACGACAACCCCGCGACCGTCCCGGATCCGACGCAGTGGCGCTGGCGCGCGCAGATCCGACTTCCCGATGCCGTGACCGAAGACCAGGTCGAGGATGCCCGGCTGCGGGTCCGTGAGAGAGGGGAGATCGACCCGTCCGACACCGTGCGCATCCGGTGGGAGGAGGGGCCGTCCGTGCAAGTGCTGCACGTCGGCCCGTACGACGCGGTAAGCGGAACCTACGATCAACTCCAAGCGGCGGCAGAAGCCGACCACCTCTCCGTCGCGGCCCCAGGGCATGAGGTGTACCTGAGCGACCCTCGTCGAACGGTGGCAACGAGGCTGAAGACGATCGTCCGGATGCCGGTGACCGCTTCGAAGTAAACCCTTGGGAGCTTGACCTCGATCGGTGGGAAAGAGCAGACTCCCCCTGCGTTGAAAGGTTCGCGGGAACAAAGGGGGATGCGATGGCTGATTTCGAGAACATCATCTACGAGGTCGAGGACAACACCGGGTGGATCACGTTGAACCGCCCTGAGCGGTTGAACGCGCTCAGCCGGCCGCTGCTGGCCGAGTTGGAGCAGGCGTTGGGCGCCGCAAAAGAGGACGACGAGGTCCGCTCGATCGTCATCAAGGGCGCGGGCCGAGCTTTCTCAGCCGGGTACGACATGAACGTCCAGACCCAGGGCGAGGTGAAATGGGACGCGCTGTCGTCGACGCTACGGGACGGCAACAGCGAGATGTACAAGCGCGCAATCTGGGACAACCCGAAGCCGGTGATCGCGCAGGTGCACTCCTTCACCCTTGCCGGTGGCGGCCACATGGCGTGCAACTGCGACATCACGATCGCGGCGGACGATGCGCTGTTCGGGTACCCGCCGGTTCGGTACGCAAGTGTGATGATGGGGTTGCTTTGGCCCGAGCTAACCGGGATGAAGAAGTCGAAGCAGCTGGCCTTCACCGGGACGATGATGACGGCGCAAGAGGCGCTCCGAGTGGGCCTGGTAAGCGAGGTAGTGCCGCGCGCCGAACTGGATGACTACGTGAGGGCGCTGGCGAAGACGATCGCAAAGGTGCCGCCAGAGTCGACGCAGCTGAACAAGATGGCGATCAACAACTACTACGAGTCGCAGGGCCTGTTCCAGGCGATCAGGTACGCGGATGACCTGACGCACATCTCGTACGCGGCAGCGCCCGAGGAGCTGAAGTACGGGTTCCAGGACGTGAACCGCGTGACCGAGGTAGAGG
>CAZIBZ010000218.1:0-12776 GCA_964537445.1 uncultured Dehalococcoidia bacterium
ATCGAAGGCATGCCCCCCGACCTCTCGGACCTGCCGGAGGGCTGTCCGTTCCGTGTCCGTTGCCGGTTCGCGCTGGAGAAGTGCGCGACGGAGTACCCACCATTCGACCTGATCGATGGGACGGACGATCATCACAAGGCCTGCTGGATTAACGTCGACGAATCTGCGGAGAAAGATGTCTATGTCAACCGATAGTTCGACAACCGAATCGACGACGGCCGCGCCGGAGCAAGCTAACGCGCCGGCACCGGGAGCCGGTGAGGACCTCCTCCTCGACGTCAAGGGCCTGAAGATGTACTTCCCCGTGAACTCGCGGGGAATCATCCCGCGGCACGTCGCGGACGTGAAGGCAGTCGACGGGGTGGACTTCTTCGTCCGGAAGGGCGAAACCCTGGGCCTCGTTGGAGAGTCCGGTTGCGGGAAAACGACAGTTGGTCGCTCGATCCTTCAGGTCTACAAGGTGACCGAGGGAGAGGTGAACTTCGAAGGGTCCGACCTCACGAAGTTGAAGGCCAGGGAGATGCGCCGGGTCCGCCGTCGGCTCCAGATGATCTTCCAGGACCCCTACAGCTCGCTGAACCCCAGGATGACCGCCGGGTCGATCATCGGAGAGCCGATGCGGATCCACGGGATGGTGGGTGAACGCGGAGAGTACCGCGACAGGGTCGAAGAGCTTCTCAGAGTCGTTGGTCTGAACCCTTACATGCGCGACCGCTATCCCCACGAATTCTCGGGAGGACAGCGGCAACGCATCGGGATCGCCCGTTCGCTTGCGGTGCGTCCCAGCCTGATCATCTGCGACGAGCCGGTCTCGGCGCTGGACGTTTCGATCCAGGCACAGATCATCAACCTGCTCGAGGATCTTCAGGATGAGTTCGAACTGACGTACCTGTTCATCGCTCACGATCTCTCGGTCGTGCGTCATATCAGCGACCGAGTGGCGGTGATGTACCTCGGCAAGGTCGTTGAGATCGCGACCCGAGAGGAGCTGTACGAGAACCCACTTCATCCGTACACGAAAGCGCTGCTTTCGGCGGTGCCGATCCCGGACCCGCTCGTCGAGCGCCAGCGCGAACGGATCGTGCTCCAGGGTGACGTGCCCAGCCCGTTGCGGCCGCCCTCCGGTTGCCGGTTCCACACACGGTGCCCGATCGCGATCGACGTGTGCTCCGATGAGGACCCGGAATTCCGAGATGTCGGTGGTGACCATTGGGTCGCCTGCCATCGGGTCTAGTCGATCCACCGAACCAGACGCGAAAGCGCCCCCACCTCGGTGGGGGCGCGTTTTGTTTTGTCACCGGCGGTTGGAACGTGCCGCGTTACTTGTTCCCAGGATCGCCGTCTTCATCGGATTCCCGGGCGCGCCTTTTGAGGATCGCGTTGCGGACAGCGACGACGAAACCCTTGCCGCTGACTCCCATCTTTCGCGACCGACGGCGCTTTCGCTCCCGGCCCTCACCCTTGGTCGGAGGGGCACTATCGTCGCTCATACGGTGCCGGGTCTGATACTCACCGGCCGGAGCCCGACTCGCTCGAACGACTCGTCGACGTATCGCGTGTAGTACGTGTAGTCGAAGAGTTCGTCCAATTCGTTACGTGGAAGGGTTTTGCTAACACTTGCGTCGGAACGAAGAAGGTCCCGAAAGTCCGAGCCTTCTCGCCAGGAGGTCATCGCCGTCTTCTGGACGATTTCGTACGCGTCCTGACGCGACATCCCGCCGTGTTCGATGAGCGCGAGCAGCACCCGCTGAGAAAAGACGAGGCCCCTGGTCCGTTCGAGGTTTGTCTGCATGTTCTCGGGATAGACCTTCAGACCACGGATGACGCCGGTGAAGATGTCGAGGATGTAGTCGAGCGCCATGCACGCGTCGGGCAGGACCAGCCTCTCGCTGGACGAATGAGAAATATCCCGTTCGTGCCAGAGCGCCATATTCTCGAGCGCGGTGAGCGAATACCCTCGGATCAGCCTGGCGAGACCACACACCCGCTCCGATAATTCGGGGTTCCGCTTGTGCGGCATGGCCGAAGACCCGGTCTGTCCCTCGTGAAAGGGCTCTTCCGCTTCCAGCACCTCCGTTCGTTGTAGCGAACGGATCTCGGTCGCGAACTTTTCTAGCGACCCGGCGACGAGTGCCAGAGTCGTGACGAACTGCGCGTGGCGATCGCGCGGGATGATCTGGGTTGAGACCGGCTCGGTCTCCAGCTTGAGGTTGGCGCAGGCTGCGGATTCGACGGAGGGTGGGACGGTCGCGTGCGTCCCGACGGCACCCGAGATCTTTCCGAACGAGATGGTGTTCCGCGCTTCTTCGAGCCGTGCCAGGCATCGGCGCATCTCATCGACCCAACCGGCAAGCTTGAGTCCGAATGTGGTTGGCTCCGCGTGGACGCCGTGTGTCCGGCCGATCATCAGCGTGTCTTTGTATTCCAGCGCCCGTTCGGCGATCGCGTGCTCCAACAGCCGAATGTCTTCGATGAGGATGTCAGCGGCGTCTCTGAGTTGGAGGGCGGTGGCAGTGTCCCAAACATCGGATGACGTGAGACCCAGATGGATGAAACGACTCTCCGGGCCGATGCTGGCGGAGACGGACTCGAGGAACGCGGTGACGTCGTGGCGGGTGCGCTGGAATGCGTCGTTCCAACGGCCCATGTCGAAAGTAGCACGGTCGAGTTCCGCGATCGCGTCGCGCGGGATCACGCCCTCGTCGGCCCATGCTCGACAGACGGCGAGTTCAACGTCGAGCCATTTCTGGAACTTGGTTTCGTCCGACCAGACCGCCTTCATCTGCGGTCGGGCATACCGGTCAATCATGGCAGCTCACGGTGGGAAATCATGGTTACGTTCATCTTATTCAAGCAGTCTCTGGGGCGGCCAGCAAGGCTTCGCAACGGGTGTTTTACGCTTCGGATTGGTTCTTTCTGAACTCCTCGTACGCTGCCTGGACTCGCTCGTCTGCGGTACCGATGATGCTGGCGGCCAAATAAGCGGCGTTCCGCGCACCCATACGGCCTATCGCCACGGCGGCGACCGGAACGCCCGGAGGCATCTGGACGATGCTGTAGAGCGCGTCGATCCCGCCGAGATCACTGCCGGGCGCGGGTACCCCTATGACGGGGAGTGTCGTCCAACTCGCCAGCACTCCCGGAAGATGCGCGGCCGCACCGGCCACGCCGATCATGACGCGGATGCCCCGGCCCCTCGCCGAGAGTGCGTAGTCACGGGTTTTGTCAGGGGTCCGATGAGCAGACAGCACACGTGTCTCGTAGTCGACTCCGAGGTCGTCCAAGACCTTTTGAGTCTCCTGGACGATGGCCTCGTCCGAGGTACTTCCCATGACGATTGCAACCAGTGGGGGCATGAGTTTCTCCGGTCTCAGGCTTGGGGCACCGGCGCATCCGTTGCTGCACGGAGCGCGATGTCGCGTCGGTATTGCGCACCTTCGAAACGTATACGTTCGGCGTTCCTGTAGGCGGCTTCGCGAGCCTCCATCATCGTGGTTCCGGTCCCAACGATAGTGAGAACGCGGCCGCCCGCAGTCACGAGTTCGCCATGGGCGTCAATGTCGGTGCCAGCGTGAAAGACGAGCGTATCCGAATCGATCTCGTCCAATCCCGAGATTGGAACCCCGGTCTCGTATCGCTCGGGGTAGCCCCCGGACGCGATCACGACGCCGACTCGTGGTCTTTCATCCCATTCGAAATCCGTCGATGGGATTGATCCTTCCGCAATGGACATAGCGGAAGCCAAGAAGTCCCCACGGAGTCGAGGCAGAACCACCTGAGCCTCCGGGTCACCCATCCGGCAGTTGAACTCCAATACCTTCGCGCCATCTGAGTTGACCATCAGGCCCGCGTAGAGGATCCCTCGAAACGGGTTGCCGTCGGCTCGCATCTGGGCGAGCACTGGGACGAAGACATCATCGTGGACGGCTTGGAGATCGTCACCTGATACGAACTCCGAGGGACTGTAAGAACCCATGCCCCCGGTGTTCGGACCGGTGTCGCCGTCGCCGATGGGCTTGTAGTCACAGGCGGGAACGGTCAACAGCGCTCTGGAGCCGTCGCATAGTGCGAACGCGCTAACCTCGGTGCCGACGAGACACTCCTCTATCACGACCCGGACGCCCGCTTCTCCGAACGCGCCGAGGACCATTGCCTGGTCGATAAACGTGGTCGCCTCTTCGACCGTCTGGCACACGGCGACGCCCTTGCCGGCCGCGAGCCCATCGGCTTTGACGACGAGCGGCATGGGCTGCTCGAGGACGTACGTCTTCGCATCCGCGGCATCTGTGAAGGTCTTCCAGCGTGCCGTCTGGACCCCGGCGCGATCCATCAGGTCTTTGGCGAAACGTTTGCTCGCCTCGATCCGTGCGGCGGCCCGCGATGGCCCGAAACACCGGATCCCAACGCGTTCCAACTCATCGGTCAGGCCGAGCGCGAGTGGTTCCTCCGGCCCAACGAACACGAGGTCAATGCGGAGGTCGGTCGCCGATCGGACGATGCCGTCGACATCGCCGGCTCCCACGGGGAGGTTGGTGCCGATGGTGGACGTTCCACCGTTGCCCGGGGCGAAGAAGAGGTCGGACAGCGCGCTGCTCTGACGCAGCTTCCAACCGATCGCGTGCTCGCGGCCCCCTCCGCCGACGATGAGGACCCGGGTCACTCTTCGTCCTCTTTCCGAGATTCCTCGGCGGTGGGTTCATGGATCCCTGATCTTGGGAACCGCCCTGGTGGGGGTTCGAAAATATTCGGACGTGGTGATGGGGCCCTCCGCAGTGTGTCTGGAGGCGGCTCGTTCCTCAGAGGTGGTGACGACCGTCCGGGTTCCACAGTCGTCGGCCCGGGACCGAGATGAGGGGGGCGCAGAGGCCTGGAGGAGGGGAATGGCTCGGAACGTGGCGGCAAATAAGGGGAACTGGCCGGTCGATCGGGATCGGGTGGCGAGAATGGGGCGAAGACGCCAGTCTCCTCATCCCGAAAGAACACGCCACCTTTGTCTGCGTCGGTGAAGAGGGGCCCTCGAGGGGTGCGGACGTCGAGCGCCATCCACCTCGGCGCCCTGGGGTAGAGCACTACGAACAGCATTCCGAATATCGAGTATGCGGCGAGATCGATGAGGACCGAGCCGAATGAAACGGTGTCAGCCATGACGTGGGCTATGTCGTAGGTGCCTCCGATCACGAAGCTCAGGATCGCGATCCGCAGCCAGAGGATATGACGGACCGGATCGCGACTGGCGAACAGCACTCCAAGGCCAAGGATGGCGGTGAGCCAACCCCAGGAACCCAGAAGGAAGGTGTTCGTGGTCTCTTCGCCCAGCGACCCGATCGCGCCCGGGAACAGCATCGAGATGAGTCCGAAGGCGATCGAGAGGACTCCCCAGGCCGCCATGGACAACCGAAGGGCGGCGGTTCGCAGGGACGCTGGGAAACGCAGACCCGATGTCATTACACGTGTGACACCCCACGGTTCGTGCGTGCGCGCTTCACCGGGGGGGCTCACTCCCACTCGATAGTTCCGGGGGGTTTGCTCGTGATGTCATAGACGACGCGGTTCACGTCCTGAACCTCGTTAACGATCCGATTGGAGATCCGAGCAAGCAGGTCGTACGGGAGGCGAGCCCAGTCCGCCGTCATGGCGTCCTGACTGGTAACCGCCCGCAGTGCGATGATCGAGCCGTACGTCCGGTCGTCACCCATCACGCCGACGGTCCGACCCTCGGAAAGGACCGCGAAGGATTGCCACAACTCGCGGGTCAGATCGGCTTTCTGAATCTCGTCGTTGACGATATGGTCGGCGTTTCGAAGTGTTTCGAGTCTTTCCACCGTGACTTCACCAAGGATGCGGATCGCTAAGCCCGGACCGGGGAACGGTTGGCGCCAGACGATATCGTCCGGGAGCCCGAGCGCCGTTCCGACCTCTCTCACCTCGTCCTTGAACAGATACCGCAGTGGTTCCACGAGCCGCAGGCGCATGTTCTCCGGCAATCCTCCGACGTTGTGGTGGGTCTTGATGACGGCCGAAGCGCTCTTCTCAGCCGAGACGCTCTCGATCACGTCCGGGTACGTCGTGCCCTGGACCAGGAAATCAACCCGTCCCAGACGCTCGGCGTGCTCATCGAACACCTCGATGAACTCCGCTCCGATCGTCCTTCTCTTCGTCTCGGGCTCGGTTATGCCGCGCAGGCGGCCGAGGAACCTTTCGACGGCATCCGCGTAGACGAGAGGCATATGCATGTGCTGCTCGAACGTCTCTCGCAGGCGGTCGGGTTCTTCCTTGCGGAGCAAGCCGTTATCGACAAACACGCAGGTCAACTGATCGCCGATGGCCCGGTGGACCAACGCTGCCGCGACGGCGGAGTCGACTCCACCTGAGAGCGCGCAGATCACCCGGCCGTCGGCGACGGTGTCTCGGACGTTCGCGATGGTCTGGGTGATGAAGTTTTCCGGCGTCCACGTGGGTTCGCACCCACAGACTTTGAAGAGGTAGTTCTCAAGGAGCTGTTTCCCGAATTCTGTGTGGACGACTTCCGGATGGAATTGCAGGCCGAAGTACCCAGATCCGTCGCCGATCGCGGCGACAGGAGAGTTTTCGGTGTAAGCGAGGGAACGGAAACCCGGAGGCAACTCGGTCACACGGTCGCCATGACTCATCCAGACCGGCATCGATGACGGAAGGCCGTCGAAGAGAGGGGAGGGAGACTCGGTCTGCTGGTGGAGCATCGCGTGGCCGTACTCACGGCTGTCCGACGGATCCACCCGGCCTCCGAGTTGATGGGCCAGAAGCTGCATCCCGTAGCAGATACCGAGGACGGGCACCCCGGTGTCGAAGACCTCGGCCGGCGCCTGGGGCGCGTTCGCTCCGTACACACTGGCCGGTCCTCCAGAAAGGATGATTCCTTTCGGGTTGAGCTTCACGATCTCGTCCCACGGGGCCCACGGTGGGACGACTTCGCAGTACACGTGCATCTCGCGAACACGGCGCGCGATGAGCATGCTGTATTGCGATCCAAAGTCGACGATGACGATGACGTCACGTGCGGCGCGGACGCCTGTATCCGGGTCCGATCCGTGCGGCGCGGTCGTTTGGTCCCCGGCGGGAGTTCTGGCGTCGCGTGTTTCGGCGATCTCAAGGTAAGTTGAGACCTCGACGTCATCGCTGGCGGCGATGCGGTAGCTGTCGCCGGAAGAAGGAATCTTTTCGGTCACGACAGCTTCGGGTGAACCGTCCCTGCAGGGCGTCAGATTGGTCCCGCGAGAAGGCCCGGAACGTGGAGGGGCCGCCAGCGGTGCAGGTTGAGCGTACCAGCCATGCTATATTGGGGTCAAGGTAGCGCTAGCTTGGAGGAAACGGACACGGTGGAGTCTCTGGAAACTCAGGAATCGGACCTTCGGATACGCGCTTCAGTTGTGATGCTGCGGGCTGGAGGCGTTATCGCCTTTCCAACCGACACGCTCTATGGAGTTGGTGCGGACGCATTCAACGTCGAAGCCGTCGAACGGGTTTTTACGGCGAAAGGGCGAGACCGCGAGCACGGCCTCCCGGTGCTCATTGCTGACGCGACCCAGATCCGGCAGGTAGCCGTGAACGTTTCGAAGGCAGCGGATCACCTCGCCACGAAATTCTGGCCCGGTGCGTTGACGCTAGTCCTCAAACGGTCGCCAGACCTCCCCGCTATCGTCAGCGGTGGAGTTCACACCGTCGCGGTGCGAGTCCCGAATCATCCGATCCCCGTTCGGATAATCAGGTCGCTTGGCAATCCGATCGTAGGCACGAGCGCGAACCGCGCCGGAGCGGAGGATCCCGCCACTATCGCCGAGGTTGAGGAGCAGATAGGTCCCTGGCTCGACTATGTATTTGAGGATGATGCGTTCGAGCCTCAGGGTGAACCATCCACGATCGTCGATATGACGACACGTCGCCCTCGCGTTCTCCGTGAAGGCGCCGTGAGTTCCGAAGAGATATTCCAAGCCTTAGAAGAACTGAAGACAGAGGACCCGCGCGACGAACCCGAGCGGGTGCGATAGTCCCAATCTCGCTTCTGACGCAGCGACCCTTGCCGTGATGAGCAGCGGCACTCAGTTCCCAGATTTCTTTCGTCGGTACGAACACGCCTTCGAGGCGGAACTCGAAGCAGTGTTCGACGGTCACGACGACTCTCTCTACTCGATGATGCGGCACCAACTCGGGTGGGACGAGGAACGGATGGTCTCTCCCGGGAAATACGTGCGTCCGGCCCTCATGCTGCTGGCTTGTGAGGCCTCCGGTGGAGACTGGCGTGAGGCGATCCCGTGTGCCGTCGCGCTGGAATTGCTCCACAATTTCTCACTGATCCATGACGATATCCAGGACGAGAGCCCGATGCGTCGCGGACGCCCAACCGTCTGGGAAAAATGGGGAACGGCCCAGGCGATCAATGCGGGAGATGGGATGTACGCGCTGTCCCGACTGGTACTTCTAAACCTGATGGACAGAGGTGTCAGCACCGACCGGACGTTCGCCGCCGCCCGGCTCCTGGACGAGACATGCCTGAGACTCTGCGCGGGCCAATTCGATGATATCGCGTTCCAGGAACGGCCGACCGTAACGATGGCGGACTATGAGGCGATGGTCGCGAACAAGACTGCGGCAGTCTTTGCGTGCGCGCTGGAGATGGGAGCGATCGTGGCGGTGGGGCAGGGGGAAGTGAGTCACCGTTTGGCGGACGCCGGCCGGGCTATGGGGATCGCCTACCAGATGCGTGACGATGTGCTCGACCTCTGGGGCGGAACAGAGACGGGGAAACAGGTTGGAATCGACCTCCGCCGAGGAAAGAAGAGCCTTCCGGTCGTCTTTGGCCTTTCGCAGGAAGGGACCCCGGAGGGCGATAGGGTGCGTGCGATCTACTCTGGGCCGATGACTGACGACTCAGTCGAGTTGGTTACTCGGCTTCTCGAAGGGGTCGACGCGCCGTCCTTCTGTATGGCGGCCGCCGAGGAGCACTGGGACCGGAGTAAGTCATTCCTTCGTGATTCGGGTGTGAGCGAGGCAGGGGTGCGTTCACTTATCGATGCGGGCGAGTTCCTCGCTCAACGGGAATCATGACTCTCGAATCGACCAGATAGCAGAAGGGCCGGTCGTGCGACCGGCCCTTCGTTTTCGTTCAGTGGGTTCGGAGTCAGCCGAGGTTGGCGCTCATGAACGCGAGCGTCTTGTCCCAGACGTCCGCGCTCGCCGCTGCATCGTATCGCTGACCCTGGTCGTTAAAGAACGCGTGGTTCGCGCCCTCGTACACGTGGAGTTGGACCTGCTTTCCTCGGTCCCGAAGCGCCTTTTCGAGTTCACGACCGCGGTCGCCTTCGTCGCTTCCGTATGCGGCCAGGACGGGCGCGGTCACGCCGTCGAGCAGGTCGAGAGGCTCCGGTAGTCCGCCATAATAGACGAGTGCAGCATCAATGCTTTCCTGGCAGGCTGCGAGGAGCGAAATCCCGCCGCCCATGCAGTAGCCGATGACTCCGACCTTGCCGTTCGATGACGACTGATCCTTGATGTAGTTCACGGATGCCTGCGTGTCACGGGCTGCCCTCGCCCGGTCCAGGCCTCCGATGAGTTTCATCGCCTGCTGGGGATCGTCGGTGACCTGACCGTGAAACAGGTCAGGAGCCAGGGCGACGTAGCCCTCATTGGCGAACCGGCGCGTTACATCTTTGATGTGCTCATCCAATCCCCACCACTCTTGAAGGATGACGATCCCAGGATGTTGCTCATCGTCCATGGGTCGAGCCAAGTATCCGGAGACGACATCAACGTCACTCGTTACGATTGCCATTCCTACCCCCAAAACTTCCTAGCTACTTCTTGTGAGAGCCGAACCGCGGACATCGTACCGCGTACGTCCGTAGCTGTCACCGACTTGCATGGCACGGTGGGTCCGAGTTTGTTTACCGGTCAACACCAACCCCGTAGACTTGCCGCAACTTTGCGACCGAAGGGACCTCCGGGAACGTGGAAACCCGAGCCATAGCAGACGCGAGCGAGCGCTTGCGCGGAAACATCGAGCGAGTGATCGTCGGGAAATCCCCGGTGATCGAACTCGCGCTGACCGCGCTCCTATGCGGCGGGCACGTTCTATTGGAGGATGTGCCAGGCAGCGGAAAAACGACTCTCGCCAAAGCGATCGCGGGCTCGCTCGGTTGTTCGTTCGGCCGGATCCAGTTCACGCCCGACCTGATGCCGTCCGATATCGTCGGGCTGAACTACTTCAATCAGAAAGCCTCCGATTTCGAACTCCGGCGTGGACCGATCTTTGCCCAGGTGATACTGGCGGATGAGGTGAACAGGGCGACGCCGAGGACCCAGGCGGCTCTTCTCGAAGCGATGCAGGAAGGGCAGGTGACGATCGAAGGCTCCACGCTGACCCTCCCCGCGCCGTTCATGGTGATGGCGACGCAGAACCCAATCGAACTCGAGGGCACATTCCCGCTGCCGGAAGCACAACTGGACCGATTCTTGCTCCGCCTGCGTATCGGATATCCGACCGTTGAAGAAGAAGTACAGATGGTGGAGCGTTTCAACGTAGGCGATCCGTTTGGGGAGTTGGCATCGGTCTTACATCCGGAAGAGTTGGTCGAGATGCAGCAGGCCGTGCGGATGATCCGGGTGGAGCCAAGCGTTCTCGACTATCTGACCAACGTGGTTCGTTCCACCAGAGAGCACGCCGGGTTGGAACTGGGAGCAAGCCCGCGTGCGACGCTCGCACTTCACCGGGCGGCTCAAGCGTTGGCGGCACAGCGCGGCCGTGAATACGTGATCCCGGATGACGTGAAGTACCTCTCGCCCTGGGTGCTCGGCCATCGCCTCATCCTGACCGCACAGTCCCGACTGCGAGGACAGGCGGCAGACAGCGTTATAGCGGAAGTGCTCAACTCGGTCGCCGTGCCGGTGACGGTCGACCCTTCACCGGCGGCCGAAGAGGCCCAGCCGGCGACAACACCCTCTCTGTAGCGACGGACCAACGATGCTGACCCTGACAGAGGGCTGGCTCGTCACTTTCGGGTTTCTCGCGTTGCTTGGCCTGGCGACCGGGGAGGGTCTGCTCGTCGGGCTGGGGGCACTGGTGCTGATCACCTGGGTCGTGGCGTGGAGTTGGAACAGGGCTTCCCTCGCCCGAGTGAGTTACGAGCGCGAAGCAGAACCGACCCGAGCGTTCATCGGCGAATCCATCCATGTCCGGATGCGGATCTCCAACAATAAGGCGCTGCCGGTGCCCTGGGTGCGCGTGGAAGAAGGTTTTCCATCGGGCATGGCCGAGAAAGACGAACCGAGAATGCTTCGCGTGGAGCAGGGAGTAAACCCAATCACGAAGGCAACTTCACTCGCGCGGTACGAACGCGTCACCTGGAATTTTGACCTCGAATGTCGCGAGCGCGGATTGTACCGATTCGGCCCGGCGAGGGTGATCAGCGGCGATGTCTTCGGTTTCTTCACGTCCGAGCGTCACGAACCAGGCCAAACGCATGTGCTGGTCTATCCGAAGACGTTCCCTTTGCCTGAAATCGGGATCCCCGCGAGCCGACCTTTTGGCGAAACCAAGGGTGGGCTTCCGTTCTACGAGGATCCCACCAGGCTTCGTGCGCTTCGAGACTATACGCCGAACGACCCCCTTCGCCGTGTCGATTGGAAGGCGACCGCGCGGTCGCAAGAAATGAAGGTTCGCGTGTTCGACCCATCGGTGACCGAAGCGATGATGATTCTTCAAGACGCGCGGACCCTGAGCCGTGAGTCCGGGCAGTGGGGTTATTCACCGATCTACCTGGAACGCGCGGTGTCGGCGGCTGCGTCGATCGCGCGGTGGGGTCTTGAACGGCGGTACAGCGTGGGGTACGCGACCAACAGCGTTTCACCGCTTACGGACGAGGCGATCCGGGTCCCGTTCAGCCGTTCTCCCGACCAACTCGCTGCGATGCTCGAAGCGCTGGCACTGGTGGGGCCGATCAGTCGCGAGTCGATCTTCGATTTCATCGAACAGGAGATGCATCGCTTCCCGCTAGGGGCTGCAATCGTGCTGGTCACTGCGTCGATGAACGAGCAGTCCGCGGACGGCGTGCGGGAGATGCGTCGCGCGGGGTTCCGACCGACCATTGTCTGGGTCGGCGATGATCCCATCCAGGTCCAGATCGAGGACTCCGCGACCGTCTTCGAGATCGGCGAAAACCTCGCGAAGGCCGAGCGGGAAAGCCAGTTTCGGCAGCCGGAATGGACGTCTCCGGTTGGGGCGAGGCGGTAAGAGTGCGCTGGTCGTCCACAGCTCGGGACCTTTCGCAACTCCTGATGGAGGTGGCGTGGGTCACGGTGGCGGGAGCGCTGATCGCAGTATTGATGGGGGCCCAGTCCAACCCGGTACCGCTTTGGATCGGGGTCACCGTGGCCGCTCTGGGCTTCGGGTTGCGGAGATACTTCGTCCCGGACGCGGCCCCGGCGGCGTCCGCACGATTCCTGATGGCATCGGCGGGTGGATTGACCCTCTACGTAGCCATCGGTCTGCTTCCCGGAGTGCATCTGGATTTCGCCTGGCCGATCCATCTGACGCAAGACTGGGAAGAGGCACGGCACGTGATCATCGGCGGGCTGTTGATGATGGTGCTCTGGGTTCGCGGGACGGCACTTGGCCAGGAGGAGGCGTCCGTCTTCTCCGTGGCTCAGTCGTTCAGGGTCGGTGTCGCCATCGTTGTGATAGGGGCCATCGCGCATATCCTCCTGCCGGTCCCCGTTGGCGCTACTTTGGCTACGTTCCTTTTCTT
>CAZIBZ010000219.1:0-3605 GCA_964537445.1 uncultured Dehalococcoidia bacterium
CAGGGTGTTGGGTTCGGCTCGGACTTTGACGGAGATCGAGCTACCTGGTTGAGAATACTTTGCGGAGTTCTCGACGAGGTTCGTGACGACACGTTCGATCTGACCGGGCTCCGCGAAGGCCATGGGCAGGTTTTCCGAAACCTGTACGCGGAGACGGTGGTCACGCATGAAGGCCTGGCCCTGGACGGCGCCAGCTCGAACCGGACCACCAATCGCGATAGGGCGGCGGTTCTGGCCAGCCTGGCCACCAGTCTCGAGGCGGGCGAGATCAAGGATGTCGTCGACGAGCCGGGCCACCCGGTCCGCCGCGTCCACGATGCTCTCCAGGAACCCTTTCTCAGAGACCTCATCCCATTCGACGTCCGCTTGGAGCAGGGAGGAAGCGAACCCCTTGATGTGACTCAACGGGGTGCGGAGCTCGTGGCTGACGAGGGAGACGATGTTCTCTTGAAGTTGATGGAGGCGGGAATTGGCGACGGCGACGGCGGCGAAGTTGGCGAGGGTCGTGACCAACTCCTCGTCGGCTTCCGTGAACTGGCGGCCTTCCAGCTTTTCCGTGAGATACAGGTTTCCAAAGGGTCCCGATGGCGTGGGAACAGGGACGCCGAGGAAGGTCCGCATCACGGGGTGGTTATCCGGGAACCCGACCGATCGCGGATGGCTAGAGATATCGGCGACACGGATCGCCTTCCGTCTCCTGTTCAGCAAGCCGAGAACGCCGCGGCCCTCCGGTGGCGACCCCACGCGGGATCGACGCTCCGCGGAGAGGCCCGATGTGATGAACTGTTCGATCCGGCCGTCCGGACCGAGGACTCCGAGGGCCCCGTATTGTGCGCGGGTCAGGCGGCAGGCGAGGTCGACGACTTGCTGAAGCAGTTTTTCCGTCGACAGTTCGGAGACGAGGTCCAGCGCGGCTTCGTGGAGCGCTTCGTTCTGCCGGCGGAGGGCGACGACCTGGCCGCGGAGATCCGCGACCGACTGGTCCGAATCCGGTTCGGCCTGCCGTCGAGTGGGTGTTGGATCGCTGACGTTCAAGTGGGGAGCGTTGTGGTTCGACCTTTGATGAAGGACGTGCCCCATTGTGACGGGTGTCGGCGAGGGCATCAACGACCGCGGTCGGCGGGGCGAGAGGCCCGGGGGAGTGCGATCGACCGGGGGCGGTGCCTCGTCGAACGCACTCGCGGGTGCGCGTCTAGCCCGGCGGACCGCCGAAGGCGCGAAAGAGTTCCGGGACGTATCCGGAGAGGGCGTCTGTCCAGTCAGTTCTTCGCGGATGACCGGGTCGTCCTTGGTGAGCCACGCGAGGTGGCGGAGGGCATGTTCCTGGACCTGGAGGACGCCGATGCCCTGAGGCGGTGCGGTGGCGTCACCGCGGGCGAGTTCGGCGCGGGTCATGGGGCCGGTGCGCCACGATTCCGGAGCGGTCGCGGTCGATCCGACGACGCAGAGGTAGGTGAGGACGACCTCGGCCCCGGCGTGGCGCCATGACGTCGAGTGGAGGATGAGGGGCTTCATCTGAAGCTGCTCGACGGCCCGGGCGGCGACGGCCTCCGGCTTCTCGCCAGCGGGCCAGCCGACGATGAAAGAATCCGCGTGCTCGGGGGCGAAGTACCAGATCCCGTGGTCACGCATGGCGACCGGGAGGATCTCGATGGCCTGCATGACGAAATCCGCAGACCACGGCATCTCGGAGAGCGGATCATGGAGGCCCGAGATGTCTTCCGACGGGCGATCGCTCTGCACGACGGGTTCCCGGGGGTGATTCGACTACGACTCGATGAGAGAGGCCTGCTTCATAACGTCCTCTTCCGTGGTCTGCTGGACGTTATGCGCGCTGAGACCGTGGGCCTGGACCGAGGAGACGACATCGCGTTTCCGACCCTGAACCCGCCATCCGCAGATGCAGGTGACCTGCCATTGCTGGGTGAGTTCTTCGTTCGCGGTCATGCGCTCGCCTCCCGAAATGACCTATACGCGGTTCGCGTGAGGATAGCGAGTTCGGGGTGCCGGGATTTTGGGGCCCCCTCGAAGCCGGACGTCCGGGTACCAGAGATTTGGGGGATTCCAGCAATCGTCCCTGGTGAAGCGATCGAACGTATCGCGGCGATCCTCGGCTCGAAGTCGATACGGTGCCGACGGAATTGGAGTCGAGATCGTATGCGGGCCAGGCGTCACAACGGCAAGCGAACGCCGCTCAGAACGAGGAACAAGATGAACCCGAACAGGCAGACGATCACGGCCGCTGCCCCGATCCAGAATGCGATCTTCCAGACGAGCGATTGTTCTGGGATCTTCGAGTACACCCGCCGTCCGAATTCAACGAGAAACCTCTCGAATCCGATCCCGTGCATTACTATCGAGTCCCCAGTGCTCGCATCGTGGCCCCACTTTACGCCCGCGTCTCGACACGCGAAAAGGGACGGGATCTAGAGGTCGAGACCCACCGCTTCTCGGACACGCTGAGCCAGTACCGCGAGCGGGCGGACGAAGCGACTGAACTCCTCGCTGACGGAGCCAGCGACCGTGACCTATGAGGCCGGATCGGTGGCGGTCACGACACGACGGTAGCGCGTCGGTTGGTGTGGAACTCCTCCAGCGCGGCGTTCGCGTTCGCGGTCGTGTCGATGCCGTCCAATACGCTCTGGAGTCCAGCCTTCGGTACGGCGACTATGAGCTCCTCATCGGGAGTGCCGGTGTACACGCGGAACCCGATGCACCCGACGCTCATGGCGGCCTGGCCCATCTCGATCGCCGTTGGCACCACTGCGCACGTGGGCCGTCCGAAGGCTGACATGCCCTGATCCGTCCAGCTGACGCACCCGGAGGACTCCGCCAAGAGCATGGCCTGACCCGGTCGCGAGGAGAAGATGGTGACGTCTGGCTCCACCGGCAGCTCCGCCAGCGGCCCGTACACGATTCCCGAATGATCCCCGGACACGGATGGGAGCGAGGCAGCCTCTTCGGGTGAGATGTACTCGAGCTCGCACATGGTGTCGACGATGGTCTTGGCCTCTTCCATCCGGTCATCGGGGACCTGGAAGCCCATCGTCATCATGCCGATCGGGCAGTTGAAGTGTGTCGAAACCGGAGCGTAGACGACCTGGTCACGGCCCATGACCCAAAGCGAGCAGGCCGACGGAACTCCCTCCGACGGCTCCGGGATCCCGGCCGGGGGCTCGCTGACGAATGCCAGACCGACCGGTGGCCTCGAGAGGCCGACGGTTTCCTGCAATGCCGCGATCTTGCGTTGGGTGTCTGCGTTCATGAGCCCACCTCCCAATCATTGCCCTGCGAGCGAATCGTCGGTTCGCGTTACGCGGTTCATTGTCGTCGTCCTTATTGGGGGGCCGCAAGCTTATCGACGTATCCGTATAGTTCGGTGAACCAACCGATGCGGGCCGATTCCCTCCGGCCGGACTTGATGCGGTCAGCGTGGCGTCGGGATATTCCGTGCCGCCTTGTGGAGGAATATCTCGTGGAAGCGCGTGTCGGTGCTGAGTTCGGGGTGGAACGTCGTTGCGAGGATCTTGCCCTCGCGGACGGCGACTGCTCCGGCGGTAGAGGTGGTTGCCAGAACCTCGACCTTGTCACCGGTCCGGTCGATG
>CAZIBZ010000220.1:0-4441 GCA_964537445.1 uncultured Dehalococcoidia bacterium
CAACGCGCGCAGTTCGACTTTTTGCCGTAATCCTCGGAAGCGACGGAAGCCACGGAACGATTCCGGATGGCTTCGGCACCTGCAACGACAAGGGTTTCGGCACAAACCCGCGCCGTTATAGGATTCCTGGAATCAGCAGACCGGGGACTCAAAATCCGGTGCCCGCAAAGAGCGCGAGGGTTCGAGCCTCTCTCTCGGTACTTTTTTGTTATCAGTGACTTAGGTTGATCCAAGTAAGAACGTCGTGCTGGGAGAAGAAACGTGAGCAAGCAGTTATGAGGTTACGGAAAGCGCAACACCTAGCCGCGGCGGCACTTGCGCTCGCCGTAGCCGTGCCAGCCTTTGCCTGTGCCCAAGAGCCCGTCTCGTCGCCGGATATCCGGAAGGAGGCCGGCGTCAAGGTCGCCATGCGGGACGGCGTCGGACTCTCCACAGACTTGTACTTCCCACCCAACGCTGTCGGCCCGGTGTCGACGATCCTGATCCGCACGCCGTACGGGAAGGACCGCGAGTACCCGTACGGTGGAATGATCCCGATGTTCGTCGAGGCAGGATACGCGGTCGCCTTCCAGGATACCCGCGGCCGCTACGACTCGGAAGGCGAATTCACGGTCCGCTTCTCGGATCGCGAGGACGGCTACGATGTGACGACGTGGTTAGCCAATCAGTCGTGGTCGAACGGCAAGATCGCTACCTTCGGCTGCTCGTATCGAGGTGAGACCCAGATCACCCTCGCTGCCGAGCGGCACCCCAATCATGTCGCAGCGATTCCGATGGCTCCCTCAGCTGCGTACGACATCGGCGGGCGTCCTTGGACGGCCTTCGATGGCGGCGCGTTCGAGCTCGCGCAGACCGCGGGGTGGTTCATGCTCGATAGCTCCTCTGACCGCCTTGAGCTTTACCGTGGCCTCCCCGTGGTGGACGTCGTGGCCGAGTCCGGTGCGGTCGGTACCGACTATGAGGACTACGCATTGAGCACGCCGGTCTCCGACTACTTCCGTTCGCTCGACTTCATTCGCGCCGACGACCGCTTCGACGTCCCGGCGCTCTACGTCGATTCGTGGTACGACTTCGGCGTGAACGAGACGCTCCAGCTGTTCAATCAGCAGCGGGAGAACGCCCTCTCCGCTCGCGCGAGGGACAACCAGTACGTCATCGTGACCCCATCGACGCACTGTGCGTGGATGCGCCCGGCGAACAGCCGAGCCGGGGCGCGCGACGTGGGCGAATGGCGGCTCGACTTCGAGGACCTGTACCTTCGCTGGTACCGGTATTGGCTCGATGGCGACGACACTAGAATCACGGAGATGGCGCGGGTCCAGTACTACCTGATGGGCGCCAACGAGTGGAAGAGCGCAGAGGCGTGGCCGATTCCAGGAACGGAGTTCGTGCCTTTCTACCTCCGGGGAGAGGGCAACGCCAACACCCGGATGGGCGATGGGGTGCTGTCGACGACAGCCCCTGGTGACGAGCTTTCAGACGTCCTGGTGTACGACCCGGCTGACCCGGTTCCGTCCTTGGGCGGCCAGGCTTGCTGCACCGGGATGAGCACCGGAGCGGGCGGCTACGATCAGTCCGAGATCGAGACGAGAGAGGATGTTCTCGTCTACACATCGGATGTCCTGGACGAGGGCATCGAAGTCACGGGCCCGCTCCAGGCGTTCTTGTACGTGACGAGCGATGCCCCCGACACCGACTTCACGATGAAGCTGGTCGACGTCTACCCGGACGGGACCGCGTACAACATCCAGGAGGCAGCGCGACGCATGCGCTTCCGCGACAGCCTCACCGAATCGGTTCTCATGGTAGAAGGCGAGGTCTACGAGATCCGCCTGGACCTCCATGCGACGAGCAACTATTTCGGGCCCGGGCACCGCATTCGCATCGAGGTATCAAGTTCGAACTTCCCGCGCTGGAGCCGGAATCTGAACACAGGAATGGACAACCACGCGACAACCGAATGGGCGATCGCAACGAACACCGTGCACCACTCCGCTGCGTATCCATCGCGCATCATTCTGCCCGTCGTCCGCTAGCCGGAAGACTGCCTCTTTCCCGCTGAAAACTGCCGATTGGGCCAAGATTGGCCCACCTTCATCGTCAAGGCGACCGAGCGCGTTTACCAAATCGGGCTCGTTGGTGATGTCAGTGCCTTTTATGTACACTTCTCGCCCGACAAACTCACCACGAAAGCTGCCGGCGAGTGGAAGCAGTTTTAGATTAGCTAGGCGTGTCACACCACCGTCGTGACTGCCAGGTCGGGAGGAACCGATGCGAGATCGCCTGTTGTTCGCACTTGTGATGCTCATGCTGGGTGTTGGCTCTCTTGTCGGTGCGCAGGAGCAGATTCCGAAGCCCGATCAAGACGAGTGGCTCCGACTGATCCGCAACGACAGGCTCGACCTGATCCTGCCGAGCGCCATGCGCGACCACGACATCGACATGTGGATTCAAGGTACCCGCCAAGGAAACCCTGACCCCCTAGAATACGAGTTCGGCAGGACCGGCGGATTCATCATCTTCACGGATGTCGGAGATCGTATCGAGCGAGCAGTCTTCGGCGAAGTCTTCGGCGGACAGGGAGCGATTGAGAACATCGACGTCCGTGGCTCGATGGAGATATCGCGAGCATTGACCGGCTACAACCCGGGGGACGTGGACCCCAGTGTGTACGACGAGCTACGAGAGTACGTGGAGTCACACAACCCCGAAAGAATCGGCGTCAACTACTCCGACTGGCTAGCCGTCGCTGACGGCATTTCCTACACCCAGTTCCAAAAACTTGAACAGATCCTCGGACCAGAGCTCTCGTCACGGGTCGTCTCGGCAGAGCACCTGATCACTGATTTCCGCTCGCGCCGCCTCTCTCTCGAGGTTGCCGTACAAGCCATCACGCTCGAGTTGGCGCGACAGGGCGCGATCGCGCAGTTGAAAGGAGTCGTTCCGGGCAGAACGAAGCTCCGTGACCTCCGCGGAGCCTCTGTCCTATATTCTGTCACTGCAGAAGGCAAGGCAGCGCCCGGGCTCCCCTCTTCCACGGACAGCCGTAACTACGTGCTTCAACCCGGTGATTTCTTCTCGCTCAACTACGGCGGGGAGAAGATCTTCGACTTCGGATTCTCATCTTTCACGGTCGACAGCAAAATGCACGCCTACGTGCTTCGTGAAGGCGAAACCGAGGTTCCGGAAGGCATCCAGCGAGCCTGGGATTTCGGCAAGCGCGCGCAAGGAATCATGCGACAGCATGTCCGAGTCGGCATGACTTCGGGGCAAGCGCTGGAGGAAATCGTCGCAGCGATGGAGGCAGACGGATACATCTATACGCCCTTCACCGACGATGGAGAACAAGACTACCAAATGGTCCGCGATTATCTCGGCGACGGGGACACCCCCGGCTTCTACTTGGACCTTCACGCGCAGGGAAACAACGACGGCGAACTCATGACCGTCGGAGCTTCCATCGCCCCCTTCCGGCGCGATCGAGACGACTTGGTCATCCATCCGAACCACATTTTCGCCTTCGAGTACGCGGTTCATACCAATTTGCCCGATCGCCCCGGATACCCGATCTCGATTAATTTCTCAAATCCCCAAGTCGTCGGGCCCAACGGTGTCGAGTGGATTCAGGTCCCGAATTACGGGATCTACATCATCTCCGGAACATCCTGAGGAGCTAGCTTCACATGAGGCTGCCCGAGTCGATGAGAGTTTCCACACCGTTGTTCGCGCTTGTCGTCGCGATCATGGCGCCGGTGAGTGCCCCGCAGGCGCCGGCCGAGTTCGACCTCTTGATCACCAACGGAAGGATCGTCAACGGCACGGGCAACCCATGGTTTCTTGCCGACGTCGGTATCCGCGGCGACACGATTGTTCAGATCGGTGATCTTGCAGACCGGCAGGCCACCCGGACCATTGATGCAGAAGGGCTAGTAGTCGCGCCGGGATTCATAGATATGCACACGCACGTTGACGACGCTTTCGACAGCGACGACGCCAACGCGATCCTCAACTACCTGATGCAGGGCGTTACCACCGTGCGCACGGGAAGCGACGGGTCAGGTAGCTTCCGCATCGCGGAAACCAAGGCTCGGTGGGAGGTCAGCGGAATTGGCACCAATGCGGTGATGATGGTGCCGTTCAACGTGATTCGACGCGAGGTGATGGGTCGCGACAATCTGCGAGCGGCAAGCCCAGAAGAGGTCCGGCGCATGAGATCGATCGTCAGGCAGGGAATGAGCGAGGGAGCTTGGGGAATCAGCACCGGGCTCGAGTACGACGGCCTGAACATCTATGCGAGCACAGAAGAAGTGATTGAGGTCACCGAGCCAGTCGCGGAATTCGGCGGCGTCTACATCTCTCACATGCGCGACGAGGCGGGGAGCATCCTCGAGGCCGCCGATGAGATCATCCGCATCAGCGAGACAGCCCGTGTCCCAGTCCA
>CAZIBZ010000221.1:0-3218 GCA_964537445.1 uncultured Dehalococcoidia bacterium
CGCCGTCCACCTTCCGACGCCGTGCAGCGCTCGGAGCCGATCGATGGCCGAGTCGTCGTCCTCGTTCGCGTATGAGGCGGGGTTCAACACGGCATGATCGGCGAGGTTTGTGATCTCGGTCAGCGCACGGGCTTTCTGCCGACTGTATCCGGCGTCCCGAAGCGCGTCTTCCTCGACGAGTTCGATGTCCTGCACCCTAGGGAAGGCGCGCGACGGGTTCTTGTTCTCCGTGGGCCCGGCGAGGGGTACTCCATAGCGAGTCGCGAAACGATCGAGGATGCGCAGCCCGACGGTCAGCGTGATCAGTTGGCACGTGATCGCGTTCGCCAGCGTTTCGAAAAGGGAGAGATATCGAGGTGGTTTCAATCCCCGGAGGCGATCAACGAGGGGGGCGAGTTCTGGCGAGCCATCGGCTGTGTCATAGAACGCGGTCAGATCGATTTGCGTTCCCAACAGTGTTGCGCACGCTTCGGTGGCGAGCTTCTCGCGATCGCTTACGACCTCACGGTCGGAGTCGGTCGAGACTTGAACGAGGAGCACCGGATCGCCGGCGGTCCCCATCTGTTCGACGGAAAGCGAGAACGGCTGCTCGCCGTCCAGCAGGACCCTTCTATACGTGGTCCCGTCCCATCCATCGATTGCGTAGTCGACCCGTCGTTTGAGGGCCCAAACCGTGAGGTCCAGCCGGAACGGGGGTACCGGGCGGAGTTCGAAGGTGATCAAGCGGCCGGAGACAGCGAGAAGTGAGTCTTCGAGCCGGCTACTCGCCTGGAGCGCCGGCGGCGCGGGCGAAGTTGCCGATCACGTGCGCGAGTTCATGCGGCTTTTCGTACCCGACGTCGTGCCCGGAGTCCGCGACCCAGTGGACCCTGCTGTCGGGTATCCCCGCCTCCGCGCTGGCGACCATCTCACGGCGTCGCCGAACGAAGTTCGCGTTCTCCGGGGTTTCCCGGGGTGAAGCGGCGACGATGAGCGTCGGGCATTGGATGTCCGCATACCGCTCACCGAGCGGGTCGAAGAACATCGCTCGGAGGATCTGCTCGTGGTTCTCGGGCCTGAGACGTTCCGAAACCATCCCTTGCTCGTCGATCTCAGGCATGGTCATCAGCATCTGTTCGAGTTCGTCGCTCCAAACGTGTTCGAACTGCCGCCTCAGAGTCCCTAGGTATCGTTCCTTCGGGCCGTAGATGTCGCGAGGGCTCAGCCGGTTCTTGTACTCCTCCCATTCCATGTTTGGGATTCGGCTGAAGAACCCACCATCGATCAAGACCAGGCGTTCGACTCGGGATGGGAAATGGGCGGCGACGGCGAGGGCGGTGTTTCCGCCCCAGGAATGTCCGAGGAGGATGGCCCGATCTAGACCGAGGGCATCGAGCGCACCCACGACGTCTGTGGCCAGCGTGTGCCAGTCATAGCCCTCCGGTGGCTGGTCGGTCTGCCCGTGAGCGCGCTGATCCAATGCATAGGTCGAGAAATCGTCTGCCAGGTGCGGCAGGGTGAGGTTGTACCAGTGGGCGGACGACGCCATGCCGTGAAGCGCGACGAGGGGGACGCCGCCGGAGACGTCACGGCCTCTCGTCCAGTCGAGGTAGTGCATCCGGATGCCGTTCGACTCGAGCCAGCCGGTCGCGAAACCCTGTTCGGTCATTCCAAGCCCTCCGGCCAACCGTGACGGAGTCGTTTCGAGTGGGTGCGATTCTACCAGCGAGAAACGACCGGAGGCCGAAAACGTGCGAGTGAAGCGGCTAGCCGAAGAGATTGCCGACCCGCTTCTCCCAATCTTCCTTCGACTCGAGCGCCTCCGTGGCGCTGAGTGCGGCATACGACTCCGGCGAGCCGTACTCGCGGGTCCGTACGACGACCGGCATCGGCAACGCGTGTCCCAGAAGCAGCGCCTGCTGCACGCTGTCGAGGCTGGCCAGCACCGGTCGAAGCTGGGCGCGCCCGGAGACCCCAGAGAGGACGGCATCGACGTCGCGTTCGTTGTCCAGAAGGCAAACGAGTTTCGTGCCGATCTGCGACCGGACCTCTTCGTCGATCCCGCTGGGGCGTTGGTCCACGACGAGCAGCGTCACCCCGGTTTTCCGCATCTCGCGGGCGATGGTTCCAAAAATCGTCTGGTTCGCCACCGCAGGGCTGAGGAACTTGTGCGCCTCCTCAATCGTGATGACCAGCTGCGGCATGTCCTGCGCTCCGTCTCCCATCGCGCGTTCGCTTCTCCGCACGTAGCCCTCGTGGATGCGGCGCGTGATCAAGTTCGCGACGAGGAGATATGCAACCTCGTTGTTTCCGTGCCGTCCGAACTCCAGCACGACGGAATATCCGCGCCCCAGGTACTGAAGAACTTCCTCGATGACGCGGTTTCCACCGTCTGGAGTTAGGAAGGTGAAGCGGTTCAGCGTTTCGAGCCGCCGACGCAGCGATTGGATGGTCGCCTCGTGTTCTCCCAGCCTCTCGACCAGCTCCTTCATTCCCTCGCCGTCGAGCGCGAGGAAGTCCTTCAACCACCGAGAGCCCGCTTCCCGAAAAAGACGGTATGGGACCTGTCTTGCCGCTTCGGTTAGGTTTAGAACCTCGGCCAATACTTCTATATCTTCGGGCTCGATCTCGTTGAAGCCGATCTGGATCTCGCCGTCCGTCTTGACGCCGCGGCGACGCGAGGACTCGGCATCGAGCGTCAGGACCACCACGCGTCCAGGAAAGAGTTGTTTCAGCCCTTTGACGTCGCGTTTTCGTTCGTGATCGCGCCCCGCCCAGCCGTACTCGTTGTGCATATCGAACACGAGGGTGGATGCGGTACGGCCCTTGACGAAACCGGCTAGCAGCTGCCTGACCAGGAAGGTCTTGCCGGTGCCCGTCTTCCCGAAGACCCCGCTGGACCGTTCGACGACCTTCTCAAGATCCAACACGATCTCGATGTCGTCCATTTCGAGGGGTGATCCAATCACCAGGTGCTCGTCATCTTCGATCCCAAAGACCTTCCCGACGTCGTCGCCGATTGCTCGTGTCGCTTGAGAGAAGTGCGGCGCGACCGTTCTCACCGGCTTCGTCTCGTCGGTGACCGGATCCACGACCAGCATCGGCAACACCTCGAGGGTGCCGTAATACGCGGTACCTTCCAGGACTTCAGAAACGAAGGAATCCGAGAGGTCTGGTGGGAGGGAAACCAGCGCGGGGTCCAGGGAGTCGAGCTGAACATCGGTGACCATGCCAAACAC
>CAZIBZ010000222.1:0-9171 GCA_964537445.1 uncultured Dehalococcoidia bacterium
GCTTCGACGGCGACGACCGCATCAATGCCGTTCCTTTCGTAGGGCGCCGCCATCTCTCGCACGACGCCTTTGAACGCCGTGGGGTTCGAGAGAACTGGGGTGATATCACGGAACAACACTCCGGGCTGTGGGAAGTCCGGAATACTCCGAACCAGTTCGCGGTAGTCCATGGCGCGACGATAGCAGCCGCCTTCACACAGCGTCCACAAGAAAGAGCCCAGCGGTACCGCTGAGCTCTTTGAGTAAGTTGCGCCCTGAATCGGCCGGAACAGACGGAACCGGTCAGTCGGCGGAGGGAACCCTCCGCTGGCCCTGAAGTCCCATCTCTTGCTCACAGCACTTCAGTTCACTCTCGCTCGCCTTCGTGGCAAGCACCTGTGTACCGCAATTCTCGCACTCGTACCGCTTCCCAAGTTGGATCGCCACAGTTGTCTCCCAGCTCTACTTAGCGTCTATTTCTGCGTCATGGGCTGGCCATGGCACTCCAGTGAGCCATCGCCGGCCTTGGTCACAACGACTTCCGCGGCACATGAGCCGCACCCGTATCGCTTTCCCATCTGGTTCGCCATCGTTATTTACTCTCCCCGTGGATTCCACTCTAGCGGCGCCCTAGTATAAATTCGCTCAGATACACAGTCAACGTAGAATGAGCGCGGGTCGACGGGCCCCGTAGCTCCCCTTGCTCACCATTTTCCGCCCGTTTCAGGCATCGTCAACGAGCCCTATGACAGCCACGCTCTACGTCGTCGGGACACCCATTGGGAATCTCGATGACCTCTCGATACGCGCCGCGAGGACCCTTCGTGAAGTCTCCGCGATCGTCGCCGAAGACACGCGAACCACCCGAAAACTGCTGGATCGTTACGGGATTCCCGTCCCGGCGTTGATCAGCTACTTCGCCGGCAACCGGAAACGCCGCGAGCCTCAGATCCTGGAACGGCTCGAGGCGGGGGAGGATTTGGCACTCGTCAGCGAAGCCGGAACGCCCGGTATCAACGATCCGGGTTCGGAGCTGGTTCGGGTCGTATCGGCTGCGGAGTTCGAAGTCGTCGCCATCCCCGGGCCCAGTGCGGTTCCGACGCTCCTATCGGTGTCGGGCCTGCCCTCGGATCAGTACACCTTTGTCGGGTTCCTCCCACGACGAACCGGCGAGCGAAGCCGTTTGTTCGAGCGCCATGCAGAATTGGATTGGCCACTCGTTGCGTTCGAATCACCGCACAGGTTGCGATCAACTTTGGCCGATCTCGCCGCGGTCGTTGGGGATGAACGGCCAATCATCGTCGGACGCGAACTGACAAAGCGATACGAAGAGGTTTTTCGGGGGTCGGTTGGAGATGCGGTCAAACGCTTTGAACGACCGCGCGGCGAGTTCACGCTCGTTGTCGCGCCTCTGGAAAAAGTCGAACGCCGAAAAAGAGCTTTAGCGAAAAGGGTTCAAGACAGAGCTGAATCTAGCGGTCCCGGTCAACAACGAAATCGACGATCTCGTTCAGCGCCTGCATAGGCGGCTCTTCAGACTCGACTCGATCTAGCGCCTCTCTCGCCCGGTCAGCGTACCTTTCTGCCACGTTGCGAGCGTCACCGACAGCCGGGGACTTTCGAACCTCTGTGATCGCTGCGCGTAACAGGTCTGCGCGCTCATCGTCCGGGGGTTGTCCGAACCTCAGAACGGCGAATGGACTGGCGTCACGGTCGGTGGGAGCGTAACGGTCCAGGTAGATCAAGGTCGGCAGCGTCAGGACACCTTGGAGAAGATCGCTCCCGACCGGTTTTCCGACGTCCGACGGGTTCCCCTCGAAATCAAGGATGTCGTCGACGACCTGGAATGATGTACCCAGGGCAAGCCCATAGTCGCGGAGCGCTTGTATCTCGTGCTCGGAGGCGCTCCCAAGGATCGCCCCGGATTGAGCAGCCGTCGCGAAAAGAGACGAAGTCTTCTTCTCCACTCGTTGCCAGTACGGTTGCTCTCCCTGGGTCCAGTCGAACTGCCGGTTGATCTCGCGAAGTTCGCCCTCGGCCAGGTCGCGAAGGGTCCGCGAGAAGAGTTGGATCACGCGCACGTTTTCCGTCGAGCAGACGAGCTCCGCCGAACTCGAAAAGAGGTAGTCACCGAGTAGTACCGCCACGTCTGTTCCCCAGAGCTCGTTGACCGTCCCTTGTCCCCGGCGGATCGCCGATTCGTCGACCGTGTCGTCATGGACCAACGAAGCCGTGTGCAGCAGTTCCACCGCGACTGCCATTGGGATGTGGAGCGCTCGGTCATAGTGGAATAGTTTTCCGACGAGCAGTGTGATGATCGGCCTTGCCCGTTTGCCCGCAGAGCTCAGCACATGAGCAAGCAGCTCGCCTAGCCAAGGAAAGTCCGCCTCGCCCACCTCACGCAGCTGGGATTCGACATCCACGAGTTCCTTCTCGACCGTCGCGGCCAAGGTTCGTACGGTCACTCCGGCCCACCCCCGCTGCTGACCATGCCGGCCGTCACTGCCATCCTCTGCGTGTCGGTTCGGGTCGCCTTCGCTCTGAAACCACTCGCACTCCGATGCGGCTGGTTACCCCAACCGCGCCGTTTCGCGTTGAACGATCTCATCTTCGTCCATCTTGATGAACAGGGGTTCTGGCACCGGAAGTTTCGCGCCGGCGGCTAGCGGAACCGTCCGCCATCCCGCGTCTCGGACCTCACCATCGAATCCCAACAGCTCATGTAGCTTCTGTGCTCCTGAGGGCAAGAACGGATAGAACAGGGTCTTGAGCGTTGAGATCACCGAGAGCACGACGCCCAGGGTTCGTTCCGTTTCGGTCCGGTCTTCGCGAACAGTGCGCCACGGAGCTCGTTCATCGAGATAGCGATTAGCATCCTGCGCCAACGCCATCGCGACCGTAAGGCCCTGCCGGATTCTGACTGCGGAAAGTTCGGTTTTCGTTTCTCCCAGCGCCGCTTCAGCCCGCGCTAGCAGTTCCTTTCCTCGCTCATCCGGTTCCAGGGTTGGCGTAACGCCGTCGAAATTGCGTTGGAGGAACGTCAATACGCGATGCACCAGGTTGCCGAACGTTCCCACCAGTTCGTTGTTGTTGCGACGGACGTAGTCACGCCAGGTGAAATCGGAATCCGACGTCTCCGGCATCGTCGCCGCGAGGACGTAGCGAAGCGCGTCGACGGGGTAGCTCTCGAGGTAATCCGGCACCCACACAGCCCAGTTGCGGCTCGTTGAAAGTTGCTCTCCCTGGAGATTGAGGAACTCGTTCGCGGGAACGTCGTGTGGGAGGGCGAGGTCTTCGTCGTACCCCATCAGCATCGCCGGCCAGATGATCGTATGGAACGGGATGTTGTCCTTCCCAAGGAAGTAGTACGCCTTCGAGTCGCTTCCCCACCATTCCTTCCATGCGTCGGGCGTTCCGTTCCGCTGGGCCCACTCAACGGAAGCGGAAAGGTACCCGATCACCGCCTCGAACCAGACATAGATGCGGCGATCGTCCCAGCCCTCCAGCGGGACCGGAACGCCCCAATCGAGGTCACGGGTTATCCCTCGGTCTTTGAGCCCCTGATTCAAGAAGCCAGTCGTGAAGTTGAGGACGTTCGGCCGCCAGTGCGCCTTGTCCTTCAACCAGTCTTTGAGACGGTCCTCGAACGCCGTCAACTGGAGCATGTAGTGCTCCCGTTCTCGGAACTCCGGCGTACTCCCATCAATGCTCGACTTCGGATCTATCAACTCTTTCGGGTCGAGCGGCTTGCCGCAGTTGTCGCACTGATCGCCGCGTGCAGCCTCGAAGCCGCAGTGCGGGCAGGTCCCCGTCACGTATCGGTCAGGCAGGTACCGGTTGGAGGTAGGGCTGTACGGGAGTTCGCTGGTGGCCTTGAAAAGGTACCCCCGCTCCAACAGCGTCGAGAAGATCGACTGCGCCAACCGCCGGTGGTTTTCGGTGCCTGTCAACGTGTAGAGATCCCACGAGATGTCGAGCGCTTCCCAAGACTTCAGAAAACCTGCATGGTTCTCGTCGACGACCGCCTGAGGCGTCGTGCCGTCACGTTCGGCTCGCAGCATGATCGGTGTCCCGTGCTGATCGCTGCCCGACACCATCAAGACGCGATTTCCGATGGACCGATGGAACCTCGCGAAAATGTCCGCGGGCAGGTAGGCTCCGGCGATCTGTCCCAGGTGAAGAGGCCCGTTCGCATAGGGCCACGCCACGCCAACAAAGATGCTCTCGGTCATGGTTCGACTCTACCACGGCTCATATCTACGCCCACAGCGGGGTAACTCGGCTCGACCGCTACTCTTGTCAGAATCCATCGAAGCGGCGAGATCTGCGTCTCGGCCAGCCTTAGATCGACCGAGAGAGCATGAGCGAAACGACACGCAACGCGCCCATCGACGGGCCTCCCGCCATCAAGGGCCGCCCGCGCGTGTTCTACGGCTGGTGGATCGTGGTCGCCGCCGTCCTGTTGAACATCTTCCAGGGTGGGGTGCTGTTCTACGGCTTCACGCTCATCATCACTCCCCTCCGGGAAGAGACCGGTTGGACCGCGTCTCAGGTCACGGCGGTGTTTCCGATCCTCGGGGTCATCGCCGCCATCATCGCCCCCGCACTTGGCTTCGGTTTCGACCGGATCGGACCGCGTCCACTGTTGACGGCGGGGCTGCTGTTGATGGGCGCGGGAATGATATTGATGGGGCAGGCGAATACGTTGCCCATGTTCTATGCGGCGTTCATCGTCGCCAACATCGGGTCCACGTCGACCTGGATGTCGACCGGCCCGGCGGTCGCGAACTGGTTCGTCCGGAAGCGCGGGCGAGCGTTGGGCGTGTACAGCCTTGGTTTCGGGTTGGCAGGGCTCATGTCCCCGCTCTTATTCCAGCTCATCGAGTCGATTGGATGGCGGGACGCGATGGTCGTTATCGGCGTGATCAGTTGGATCCTGCTCCCTGCGTCCGTCTGGGTAATAAAACGCCGCCCGGAAGACAGCGGCCTGTGGCCGGACGGAGCGGATGGACCTCCAGATGCGGATGAGGGAGGCAAAGACGCGGAGATCAACATTAGCGCCGGCAAGGCGCTTCGAACAAAGTCGTTCTGGCTCCTATCGATCGGTTCGAGTCTTGCGTTCCTGACCATCGCCGCCCTTCAGGTCCACTGGTCTCCCCTGCTTCAGTCCGTCGGCTTCTCCGAGCGGTCAGCAGCGAATCTTTTGTTCATCCTCCCGCTCTCGACGGTGGTCGGGCGGCTCGGGTTCGGGTTCCTGGTGGATATCTGGGACAAGAGGCGGGTGACCGCCACCGCTTTCATCCTTCAGGGGATCGCCGTCTTTGTCCTGACCATGGTCGACGCAGACCGATGGTGGCTCCTCCCGGCTTTCTTCGTGTTTTGGGGGCTGGGTTTCGGAGGAACGGTCGTCACCCGTCCTGCGCTCCAGGCTGAGATGTTCGGAAGATTCTCCTTTGGCGCCATAAACGGGATCCTCTTCATGACTGGCGAGGCCGGATTCGCGTTTGCGCCTCTGATCGCCAGCCGCGCATTCGAAGAGATGGGCTCGTACACACCGGTGTTCCTCGTGTTTGCGGTGCTATCGATCGCTGCCGCTCCCTTGGTCCTCGCAATCCAGAAACCACAACCGACTTCGGTCCGGGCAACCGGTAGCTGATAGGATTTCGACGGTCTTCGAACTCCGCATCCTCTCTGATCCCAATGTCACGAATAACACCTGACTCTCAATCTCGCCCCGACTTCGGTCGATCCGCCCGGCCGTTCCTGGGCGTCTTTTACGGTTGGTGGATCGTTGTCGTCACCGTCACGATGGCGTTTTTCTACAGTGGGTTCTTTTTCTATGCGTTCACGCTGTTTATCACCCCGATCAGCGATGAGATTCCTGCAGTAGCCGACCAGATAAACCCAGCGTTCTTCCTGTCGGGGATCGTCGGCGCGATTCTGGCTCCGGCGCTCGGCGCGTTCTTTGACCGGCGAGGACCGAAGCTGGTCGTCGGTGGCGGGTTACTCGCTGGCGGCGCCGGCTTCTACTTGATGAGCGTCATGAGTGAACCGTGGCACATGTATCTGGCGCTCCCATTGGCTGGCCTCGGGCCGGTGGCCATATGGCAGGGTGCGATCCCCGCAGTTGCGAACTGGTTCGTCCGCCTCCGCGGTCGCGCACTCGGCCTGACGATGGTCGGCCTGGGTCTCGGTGGATTCTTGACCCAACCCTCATTGATCCTCATGAACGAGACCAGCTGGCGAACGGCATTCGCGATCATGGCAGTGGTCATATGGGTCGTTCTGCTGCCAATGACCCTGATTCTGCGTCGCCGCCCCGAGGATCATGGCCTCCTTCCAGACGGGGCGGCGAGCGAAGAAGACGTTCCGATCGAAGGCCCGACCGATGAGTCGGGTGAAGAAGGAGCCACGTTCTCGCAGGCGATGAAGTCGCCGGTCTTTTGGACCGTGGCGTTGGTTTTCTCGTTCGCCTTCTGGCCCATCGGCGGCCTGCAGATCCACATGGCGCCATTCATGGAAGAGATCGGGTACTCGAGAAACACCGCGGCGAACGCAGTTGGGGCAATGGCGATCGTCACCGTCGTGGGACGCCTGGGAGGTGGATGGCTCGCGGACATCATGGATCAGCGGAGAGCAACGATGCTCGCATTGGGTCTGCAAGCAATCGGAACCGCCGCGTTCGCATTGATCCTCCCCGGCGGCTTTGCCCGCAGCTTCTTCCTTCTGGGAGTGTTCTTCCTCACATTCGCACCAGGATTCGGCGGGATCACCGTGTTGCAGCCGGCCCTCATCGGTTCGTACTTCGGCCGAAAAGCATTCGGAGCGATCCAGGGAGTCCTCTGGACGGTAACGTCACTTTCCTTCTCGGTTGCGCCCCTGATACTGGGTGTGCTGAAAGACGCGTTCGATGGGTATCGGCCCGGCCTCATAATGTTCTCCGTCTTGAGCGTTTTCGGAGCGCTCGCCGTGCTCCTCCTTCCGCGGCCGCGGTTGATCGGGTCGAAGGACGAACCGACACCAGCGGAATCGGCCATTCGTTGACCCTCCAACTGGGGCCCTCCTATACTCGATCGACCCCGAAACGGTGCACGTTCCGCCGCTTTGGACAGCACCACGACCGGTATCCCACCCGGATATGACTTCGGTAGATTCACTCGTTGAGCAACTCACCACCTTGGAGCAGCAAGCGCTCGAGGAACTGGCCGCGCTCGCCGATGTGGAAGGTATCGAGGACTGGCGGATCCGATACATGGGTCGGCGGCAAGGCCTATTACTCAAGCTCCTTGAACAGCTTCCGTCTATACCCGTCGAGGATCGGCGGACCGCGGGAGCAAGAGGAAATCAGGTTCGCCGGGCCCTCGACACCGCGTTCTCAGAAAGACGCGACTCGTTGGAACGCCGAGGGACGGAAAGCCGTCTCGAATCGGAGGCGGTCGATGTCACGCTCCCCGGACGGCACGCGCCGAAGGGTCGGTACCATCCCACCACGCAGATTATTCGCGAGATAACCAGCGCATTCGGCTCACTCGGCTTCCAGACCGTGGAAGGGCCCGAGGTGGAGTGGGACTACTACAACTTCGAAGCGCTGAACATCCCAGTTGATCACCCGGCACGAGACCGCTGGGACACCCTCTGGATCGACTACGAAAGAGAAGACGGAACACGGCCGATGCTTCTCAGGACCCATACGTCGCCTATGCAGATTCGCGTCATGGAGGGCCAACGCCCGCCGGTCCGAGTCCTCGTGCCAGGGCGATGTTTCCGGCATGAGGCGACGGACGCGACTCACGAGTCGATCTTCTTCCAGATTGAAGGCCTCGCGGTGGACAAAGGCATCACTTTCTCCGACCTGAAGGGCACGTTGTTCGCCTTCGCACAGCGTTTGTTCGGCGCCGACCGGCGTGTGCGCTTCAGGTGCGATTACTTCCCTTTCGTGGAGCCGGGCGTGGACATGTCGATCGACTGTTTCAGCTGCCGGGGTGATGGATGCCGTATCTGTCACCACAGCGGGTGGATCGAGATAATGGGCGCCGGGATGGTGCACCCGGACGTACTGCGGCGGGTCGGATACGACCCGGACGTGTACACGGGGTTTGCATTTGGGATCGGCCCGGAGCGCGTTGCCATGCTTCGGTACGGCATCGACGACATCCGGCATTTCTACGCGAACGACCTGCGGTTCTTGGAGCAGTTCTGAGTTGACTACCGGACAGCCAGTACCTACCAATCAGAATTGCCCGGGATGCGGGGCATTGGTGTTCTACGAAGGGCACAGTGAGCTTCAGTCCGCGCTTACCCCACACCGATTCCACTGCCATCAGTGCGGGAAGCTGTACATCGTCCGTTCCACGTCGCACAAGCCGCCGACATTCCGCATAATGGATCGCCACGAGGTCATGGAGCCGACGTTGGGCGGCGTTCCGGAGCACCTGGACACGCCGACAATGGACGACGATGACCTTGCGGACGAAGAACCCCTCCTTGGTGGAGACACGCGGCCTCAGATCGCGTCGCCCTCGGAGACTCCGTCATCCGACGAAAACCCGCCGTCTTCCGCTCCCCAAAGCTCGTAGCCTCCTGAACTCCCCAGAAATCCGATGAGAGTTTCGTTGAAGTGGCTCAGGGAGTACGTCGACTTCGATCTGACGCCCGAAGACCTGGCGCACCGTCTCACCATGGCGGGCCTGGAGGTTTCGGCTGTGGAGAAGATCGGCGGGGACTGGGGCGACACCATCCTCGTCGGGCACGTCCGAGAGTTGGAGCAACATCCGAACGCCGACAGGCTGAAACTCGCAACGGTCGATCTGGGTACCGAGAATCTTAGGATCGTGTGCGGCGCCCCCAACGTCGAATCGGGCCAGAAGATCGTTCTTGCACGAGTGGGTTCGCGTCTGACTGATCCCGACTCGGGTCGGGAGATGACGCTGAAAGCCGCTCGCATCCGCGGAGTCGTGTCGGAAGGGATGGTCTGTTCCGAGCGAGAACTGGGACTCGGTGACGACCACACCGGAATCATCGTGCTGCCGGAAGATGCGCCCGCGGGGACACCACTCGACGACTACCTCGGCGACATCGTCCTGGACATCGACATCACGCCGAATCGACCCGACTGGGCCTCGATGATCGGGATCGCCTGGGAGGTCGCGGCGCTCAGCGGAGGGACGGTCCGAATGCCGGACACCTCTTACC
>CAZIBZ010000223.1:0-3605 GCA_964537445.1 uncultured Dehalococcoidia bacterium
GGGCGCCGCGGCTTCCGACTCGTCCGCAGTTTCGTCCGCGGGTGCGTCAGTAGCCTCGTCACCGGACGTTGCTTCTGCTTCGTCGCCAGACTTTTCGCCTTCTTCTTCACCGTCATCGAGGAAGCCCTGTTCACCGAGCTGGTCGTAGAGTTCATCAAGCGACTTCTGGCCGAAGTTGCGGATCTTGAGCAGATCGCGCTTCGGCATCGCAAGAACTTCACCGACCCGGTTAATGCCAGCTCGCTTCAAGCAGTTGAGCGTCCTGGCCGACAGGCCGAGCTGCTCGACCGGCGTGTTGTACGGACCCGCGGTCAGGCCGAGCTGTGGACCGTCGCCCTCGACCGGCTCCTTCTCCAGGTTGGAGAAGAGGTAGAAGCGTTCCATCAACTGGGCGGCGGCGGCCCGAACGGCGTCCAGAGGACTGATCGTCTGGTCTGTCCAGACCTCCAGCACGAGGCGTTCAAGGTCGGTTCTCTGTCCGACGCGCGTCGACTCGACCCGGTAGTTTGCCTTCCGGATGGGGCTGTAGATAGCGTCGACCGGAAGTACACCGATGGGAAGGCCCGCTTCGTGCGTTGCGGGTTCGTACCCGTTGCCCTGTTCGACGTTGAGCTCGATCGAAAGCCGTGCTTCGTTCGAGTCCATCGTTGCCAGGTGAAGTTCCGGGTTCACGATCTCGAAATCGGAAGAGGTCATGATGTCGCCGGCTCTCACTTCGCCCTCTCCTTCCACCTCAAGCCGCAGGCGGCCGGGGCGGTTGGCGAGAGAGCGCAGGCGAACCTGCTTGATGTTCATCATCAACTCGCCGACTTCCTCTTTAACGTGAGGAATAGTCTGGTATTCGTGCAGGGCGCCATCGATCCGGACCCACGTGACCGCGGTGCCGGAGAGGGAGCTCAGCAGAGTTCTCCGCATTGCGTTGCCAAGGGTGATGCCAAGGCCGCGCTCCAGCGGTTCCGCCGAAAAGCGCCCGTAGCTCTCCGTGGCCTCTGAGACCAGGATCTGTAGTTTCGGAACTTCAGGAGCTTCCGGAGGAATTTCCTCCGGGGTGGGGAGGCCGTATAGGTTCTCCAACATGAGACGTGCTCGCTTGTCTGCTTACTTGCGGGAGTAGAATTCCACAATTAGGCGGGTATCGATTGCTGTATCAACGTCCGTGGGTTCAGGAAGCATATTGACCGAACCGGACATTGCGCCTGAATCGAGGGATAGCCATGCCGGGACGGTGCGGGTGCCGACCGTCTCTGAGATGGTTTTGAAAAATTCTGTTTTCCGGGCGTTTTCGCGCCAGGTGACCACGTCGCCGGCCTTGATCATGAAAGACGGCGTCATGACTCTCCGGCCGTTCACGTCGATGAGGCCGTGGTTCACGATTTGCCGGGCCTGGCTGCGCGAATCGGCAAAGCCGAGCCGGTATACAGCATTGTCGAGCCGTCGTTCGAGCAGTTGGAGAAGACGATCACCCGTCACTCCGCTCATCCGACTGGCCTTTTCGATGTAGGTCTTGAACTGTCGTTCAAGAACACCGTAAATCTGCCGGGCTTTTTGCTTTTCCTGCAGCTGCGTCCCGTACTCCGTAATGCGACGGCGCATCATGCGGGTCGAAGCCTCTCCCGGTCGTCCTCGGCGCTTTTCGATAGCGCAACGAGGTGTGTAGCAGCGCTCTCCTTTTAGGAAGAGCTTGGAGCCGTTCCGGCGGCATAGCCGACAGACTGGTCCCGTGTAGCGTGCCATGGGTTTGTAAAGTCCTCCAAACCTTGTTTGATTCCACCGGGCGGTGTTCATTCCGCTACCGGTTCTGGGGATTACCGTGATTGGATGAGGATTCATTGATCACCTTCGCCGGGACAGACGGCCTGCGACGATGAAGGCGAAGCGCGGTTCAAACTTGCCGTGTGAACCGCGTTCTCATCCAAACGAGAGCGCTACGAACGCTTCTCCTTCGGCGGGCGGCAACCATTGTGAGGCGACGGGGTCATGTCTTTGATGGACGAGACCCGAAGCCCGGCTCCTTGAAGAGCCCTGACGGCGGCTTCGCGACCTGCGCCCGGACCCCGGACGAATACCTCGACGGTCTTCATTCCGTGTTCCATTGCGCGTCGCGCCGCGTTTTCTGATGCCCGCTGCGCAGCGTACGCCGTGCCTTTTCGGGAACCCTTGAAACCCACGGTGCCGCCACTACCCCAGGCGACAACAGCGCCGGTAGTGTCGGTCAACGTGACGATTGTGTTGTTAAAAGTTGCGTGAACAAATACTTTGCCCTGCGGGACAAATTTCCGTTCTCGCCGTCGGGTCCTGGCCCTTCTTGCCATCCGTCTCCTCTAGAGTTGTCTCTGTCTCCCCAACAAGGAACGGGGAGGGTGCGTTGCCGCCGGCTACAGCCGCGTATGCCGGCGATCGATTTCGAGATTACTTGGTTACTTTTTTCTTGTTTGCAATGGCACGCCGCCCACCGCGTTTGGTGCGGGCGTTCGTCTTCGTGCGCTGGCCCCGAAGCGGAAGACCGCGTCGGTGGCGTATTCCACGATAGGTGCCGATATCAATCAGTCGTCGAATATTCATCTGGGTTTCGCGTCGAAGGTCACCCTCGATCAGGTAACCACCACGCTCGACGGCCGCTCGGACTCTTGCGACTTCTTCTTCGTTGAGGTCCCGAACTTTCGGGTTGCCATCGATTCCGGCGGTGCGCGCAACATCACTGGCTCTGCTCGCTCCAACGCCGTAGATCGACGTGAGGGCTACTGCCAGGCGTTTGTTGTCCGGGACGTTTACTCCCGCGATTAGTGCCATCGGGCGCCTCTTATCCCTGTCGCTGCTTGTGCTTCTTGACTTCGCAAATGACCCTTACCACGCCTCGCCGTCGAATGACTTTGCACTTGGCGCAACGCGGACCAACGGATGCACGTACTCTCATGACTAACGTCCGATCCAGTTACTTAAATCTGTATGTGATGCGACCTCGTTTGAGGTCGTAAGGTGACAATTCGACGAGTACCCGGTCGCCGGGCAGGATACGGATAAAGTTCATCCGAATTTTTCCGGAGGCGTGCGCCAGCACCTCATGTCCGGTCGGCAGTTCTACCTTGAACGTGACGTTCGGTAGCGCCTCGGTAACGGTGCCCTCCAACTCAATTGCATCTTTTTTCGCCAAGCTAAAGTCGCTTCTTTCCGGTCCGCTTTCGCCTCATCCAAGCATCGTCAGGATTTCCGGACCTGACTCAGTGATGGCTATCGTGTGCTCAAAATGGGCGGACAACGCTCCGTCCATCGTCACAACAGTCCAACCATCTTCCAGGGTGCTGGTCTCCCAATCACCCACATTCACCATCGGCTCAATCGCGATCGTCATTCCCGGCTTCAGTACGGACCCTCGACCTGGAACACCGAAGTTTGGAATCTGTGGCGGCTCATGGAGCCGTCTGCCGATGCCGTGCCCTGTGTACTCGCGAACCAGCTCGTAACCCAGAGGCAGAATGTATCCCTCGATGGCCGCGCCAATATCGCTGATCCGGTTCCCCGGCTGCGCAGCATCGATCCCTATTTCAAGCGCCCGCTTCGTTGCCTCGGCCAACGCCTTCGTTTTGTCTGTTCCCTCTCCCGCAACG
>CAZIBZ010000224.1:0-16116 GCA_964537445.1 uncultured Dehalococcoidia bacterium
GGCCCTGCTCTTTTGCGAATTCCGTCTATACCAGCGGCGGCCTCTGCGATACGCTTTCGTTATCTCTTCGATAGGAGTTCTCAATGGCTGAAAGAATCGGGATCGTCGGAGCCGGCATCATGGGTGGCGGGATCGCCCAGATTGCGGTCCAGAACTGGTACGAGGTTCGAATGACCGACCTCGGGCAAAGCCAGGTTGACGCCGCCGTTGCCCGCATCACCGCCGGCTTGAACGCCGGGGTCGAACGCGGCTTCGTCGAGGCTGCCGTTCGCGACCGGGCGCTGGGGCTGCTGCACCCGACCATGAACCTCGAGGAGGTCGCCAACGCGTCGCTCATCATCGAGAACATCTACGAAGAGGAGGACGCCAAGAAGGAACTCCTCGCGAAGCTCGACGAGCTGGCTCCCCCGACGCCATCCTCGCATCGAACACCTCGACCATCCCAATCACGACGCTCGCCACCGCGACGGAACGCCCGGACAAGGTCATCGGGATGCACTTCTTTAACCCGCCTTATGCCATGAACCTTGTCGAGGTCGTCCGCGGCTATCACACCAGCGACGAGACCGTCGCAAATGTCGTCGCAACCTCCGAGGCCCTCGGGAAGAAACCCGTCACCATGCTCGACTCCCCCGGTTTCGTCGTGAACCGCCTCATCGCGCCCTTCCTCAATGAGGCCACCACGCTCCTCCAGGAGGGTGTCGCATCGAAGGAGGACATCGATCAGTCGGTCAAGCTCGGTCTCAATCACCCCATGGGCCCCGTCCAGCTCATGGATCTCGTCGGGCTCGACATCACGCTCCACGAGATCTCGACTATCTTCGAGCGCACCGGGGATTCGAAATACCGCCCGAGCACCCTCCTTCAACGGATGGTCGCGGCCGGTCAACTCGGACGGAAGACCGGAAAGGGTTGGTACGAGTACTGATCGCCCGGACCCACTGAGCGACTGCTAATCTGGGAGTCCCCGGAAGATGAACGTCTTCCCGCGGGGCCGCGCTATGCCGGCGGGCTCCGGCATTGGGACCCGCTGAAATCGTCATGAACGAACCCGTGACCAACACGCCATCCACCCTGCATCCAGCGCTGGGCCCGTCCTAGCGTTGGCAGCGATCTTCGCCCGCGGCCCGCTACGCGCCTTCAGGTCCCGCGACTACTCCCTCTACTGGACGGCCTCCGTGCTGTCCATCATGTCGCACCTGATGTTCTTCCTCTTCAGGGGATGGCTGGCACTCGATCTGACGGACTCGGCATTGTGGGTCACGGCAGTGGCGACCGCAGGCGAGATCCCCTCGTTCATCTTCTCGATGCCGGGCGGGGTCTTGGCTGACCGGATCAGCCGGAAGGCGATTCTCGTCGCCGCGGAGTCAGTCACCGCAGTCACCCTCGTGGTGTTCGCCGTCCTGATCGAAGCGGGTCAGATGAATGTCTGGTACCTGCTGGGGCTGACCGCGATCCTTGGCATCGTGTTCGCCCTCGCCATACCGGCGAGGGCGGCGATCGTCCCGAACCTCGTTCCGCGCGAGGACATCGCCAACGGCGTGGCCCTCTCTTCGATCATGTTCAGCGGCGGCATGTTGATTGGACCGGCCATCGCCGGTGGGCTCATCGACGCGTTTGGCACACCGATCGCTTTCTCCGTGGCCGCGGCGATCTCCATCGTGTCTGTCATTATCTTGATCCCGGTGCACACCGGGCAGACCATCCGAGCGGTGGAGACGTCTCTTCGGTCCGCGTGGGTCGATACCGTCGAGGGCATCGCTTACATACTCCGCTACCGGGTCATCTTCGGCTTGATGGCCATTGCGTTCGTCGCGATCGTCCTTGGCTCCCCCTACCAGGCCGTGCTGCCCGTCTTCGCGCGCGACATCCTCGCAACCGGCCCGTTCGAATCCGGGTTGCGGCTCGGGATCCTGGGCGCGGCTGGCGGAGCCGGATCGATCATCGCTTCCCTCTCCGTCGCCGCGTTCAATGGTCCAACGCTCATGCGTAACTTCATCATCGCGAGTCCGATCGCGTTCGCGTTCTTCGTCATCGCCTTCGCCCTATCAACGTCCTTCTGGTTCTCGGTAACCATGGCCTTTGGCGCAGGGTTCTCGTTCCAGCTGGTGCTAGTCGCCTCGACCGCCCGGGTTCAGATCCTCATCGCGGACGAACTCCGGGGCCGCATCGCCGCGGCCCGGTCCATGAGCTGGGGCGCAGCGCCGTTCGGGTTCCTATTGCTCGGAGCGATGGCTGAACAGCTCGGGACTCCGACCGCCACCGCCATCATGGGCGCGGCGACGCTCGCCTTCTCTCTGTTGGTGATCCTCACCATCGCCGCGCTTCGGCGATCGCACCAGATTCACACCTTGGACGAGTCCGTTGAGGCCGCACCGCCCGATATCTCTCGTATTTCAGGCTCGAAAACTGTCCCACTATCGCTGACGTCCTACACCTTTCGGCGTCTATTTGGGAGGCGCTGCGATGTGGATGAACGGGATTTTCTTCATTGAGACCGTGACAGACATCTCGCTCGGTGACGACGAAATGTTTACGAGTCCGATCGCGTTCGCTCTCGCAGTAATTGGAGGATTCTTCGCAGCCCTCATCGTGGCCGGGTCGCGACTTTTCTGCGGGCCTGCGAGGCTCCGTTTGCACATAACCACGGCTGTGGGCGGAGTGTCCGCAGGGATGATTTCGTTTGCCGCGGCGTGGTCGGCGTCCGCTGATCTCGACACATCTGGACTAAGTGCCACCGCGGGTTGGGTACTCTCGAACTTTGTTGTTGTCGGTACGCCCATCGTTGGGGCGATCGCGATCGCAGGGTTGAGGTGGTTGATGCGCGAGGCGACCAACGCATGACAAACCTTGGGCGTGAGTATGCCAGTGGTCCACTGGCGCTCACGCTTTGCCGCCAAAACGCGGTCGCCAGTTCCCTCCACCCCACCCGCCCCGAACGTAAGCCGCCGGCCCCTACCACGCCGCATTGGGATCAGGGAGAGCAGACGTCGGGATCCCTCTTCGTTCGACGATGTCTCGGGTCTCACTTCAGCGGCGCCGAAAGGGCGAAGGGCACGCCCCGGTGCCTTGGCGACGACACAACGGTGACGTCGAAGACCGTTCAAACATGCCCAAGCTAGGTGCGAGCCGTTGGAAACTTCCAGTTGTGTCCAGACCCGGGCAAAGGTTGGCGCCAGCCGACTCTCCACCTCTTCCGGATGGGAGACCCTTCATCCAAACTTTGGCGGTGCTACAGGATGAACGGGATTCGGAAGTGAAACCCCTTGGGGTTACTCACCACTGGACGAACATCGGCATCACGACGTGTAGGTAGTCTGCATCATCAATCGGTCGGAAAGTCCCAGGGCTGGACGGACTGGTTGTCTCCAGCGTCACCCTTCCCCGACCGAGCACGCCCAGGATGTCCTGCAGATACCGGGAATTGAACGCGATCTGGCTCTCCGGTCCATCGACCAGCGCATCGATCGTCCCTTCCCCGCCTCCGATCTCCTCCGAACGTGACTCCAATCGCACCGTCCCCGCCATCTCGTTCTCGCCGGCAGCCATGTACAGCCGGACGATGTTGTTCCCGTCCCGGGCGAACACCGCCGCCGTTCGGGTGACGCGGAGGAAGTCCGCTATGTCCGCGACTGCCTTCGTTGTCGTGCTCTCCGGGATCAGTTGCCGATAGTTCGGGAACGTCCCCTGCACGAGCTGAGATACGAGTTCCACGCCGTTCAGACGGAACAGCACCTGGCTCCGCTGCGGGTTCACGGTCATCATCACGTTCTCGCTCTGGTCCGCCAGCAGCCGGTCCAACTCCCTCAACGCCCGCGCGGGGATGATCACATCCACCTTCTCGGACGCCGTCGAGCTCAACCGGACGGTCTGCACCGCCAGCCGGAACCCATCGGCAGCTGCAAATGTCAGCGTATCGCCGTCGACCGACGTATGGACCCCGGTCAATACCGGCCTCGCGTCGTCCGTCGCCGCCGCGAACGCCACCCGGTCGATGCTGGTCCGTAGCTGGTCCGGCTCCAGTTCGATCGTCACTCCCTCGCCGAGTTGTGGCACGGGCGGGAAGTCGTCCGCGTCCTGCCCGCTGAGTTTTGCGTTCACGCGAGCCGAGACAACGTCCAGTTGCCTCGTGGAAGGGTCCAGCTCCATCTCGATGGTGTCCGGTTGGAGGGACCCCACGAACTCGTTCAACAGGCGCGCGGGCACCGTGATGGCGCCCTCTGTCTCAACCTTCGCCGCGATCCAGCACGAGATCACGATCTCGAGGTTCGTCGCCACCAGCCGAAGCCGCGAATCATCGGTTTGGAGCAACACGTGAGTCGTGATCGGGAGCGTGGAGCGTGTCGCCACCGCCCGGCTCACGGTCCCCAGGCCTCGGTTCAGGTTCTCTTGAAGAACGGAGAGTTTCATCGTGCAACCGCCCGTAGTGGATATCTGGTTGATCAGTTAGGGGAGTATGCGCCCGCGTTCCGAGGAGGGTCAAGGAAAACGGTATATGGGCGGGCTGTTGTGGTCGCGAACGGCACATGTAGTGGCCGATGTTCCCAGAATGCGCCGGATTGACCTCTCCATTTCTTCGGGATTATCGTGCTTCATGGCCAACCTCGACGGAACCGAACGCCTATCGGCGGTCGCGGAAAACTACCTCCTCGCCCTCTTCATCCTCAAAGAGGAGGGTCTCCGGTCCTCGCTGGCTCAACTTGCCGACTATCTCCGCACTCGCGTCCCGGAAGGCGAGGGACTCGGCACCTCCCTCCCCACGGTCACCGGCATGGTCCGCCGCATGGAGCGCGAAAATCTCGTCCAGACCTCGGCGAACAAGGAAGTCCAACTCACCGACCGCGGCCTCGTCCTCGCCGAGGACATGGTCCGTCGCCATCGCCTCGCCGAGCGTCTGGTCGTCGACCTCCTCGGAGTCAGCCTCGCGGACGCCCACGTCGAGGCCCATCGCCTCGAGCATGCCATATCCCCGGGACTATTGATCAAGATCGTCGACCGTCTCGGCAATCCTTCGACATGCCCGTTCGGCCGCCCCATACCCGGCAGCGGACACCCACCAGAGGCCGTCGATGCGATCCCTTTGGACTCGGCTCCTCTTGGAGAGCGGTTCGTCATCGACCGGATCCCGGAGGAGGACCACGACCTCCTCACCTTCCTCGTCGGGTCCGGAGTCCTACCGGACGCCGAGGTCCGTATCTCGGACGCGGCGAGATACCGCGGCGTCATGGACCTTGTCGTCGATGGACGGCCTCCCGTTACGCTCGGTTATGAGGTTGCGTCACGTGTCTGGGTCCGACCCGTCGTCGACAACTCTCGATGAACCGAGGACCCAGGACTCAGGCCCGTCAGCTCCGGATGCCTATCACCATTACCCTGATGGCCCTCGTACCGCTCGCCCTCGGCGCATGTGTCCCCATCGCCGCGTCGGATCCGGCCCCCGACGCCTCCCCGACCGTCGAACCGACTCCCGTCCCACCCACCGCGGCTCCGGGAGACTTCTCTCTCGACCCTCCAACCGTCACCCCTGTACCATCGCCCACCCCCACGCCTGACCCCGAGCCGATCATCGGCAGGGCGATCATCAACGGCACCGGTCAGTCGGGGGAGGAATTGATAGGCGAGTTCGAGCCGAGCTCGCCTATCCCACCGCACTCTGCTGGGATGACCCTCGGGGTACGCCTGTGGTTACCGAAGCAGCTCCCTGACAGCAGAAATCAACCGCAGGGTGCGATCGTCCATTCCGCCAACGCTCGGCGCCAGGGTTGGGTGGAGGTACCAACAACTGACGGCGATCGCGTTCGCTTATACATCCACCCGGAGGGCAGGCTGGGCCTGGAACCGTACGCCGAGGACGCAGACCGGATTACCGACACCTTCCCTCCGGATGGCCCGGCCCAGACGTACTCCATCGTCATCCCGTTTGACCTGTTGCCGGATGGCCTGTTCACGTACCAGTTCCGGGTGAGCAACTTCGGCCTCTCGCCCATCCTCGTCCACGCGACGCTGGAACTCACCGACTGAAGGCTCGTTCGTTGACCCCCCATTCGGGTGCGTGACACAATGCGCCCGCCGGATACAGGGGCGATTATCAGGGGTAGCTCAGCGCCGTCCAACGGCGCTGGGTGGACTGGAGGTTTCTCGATGAAACTCGTGCTGTACGACGACTTCAAGCCGGGCCTGCTCGTAGGAGATCAGGTGGTCGATATCTCGTCCGTCTCCGATCAGTACCGCGGTCTCCACCCGTCCGACGTCATGTTCGGCCTCATCGAGAACTTCGGATCGATCCGCGGCCAGCTCCAGGCGCTCGAGGGTTCGGGCAGCCGCACCCCGGTCGGCTCGGTTCGGCTGCGGGCCCCGGTCCCGCGCCCCCGGAAGCTCATCTGCTGCTTCGGGAACTACCGCGAAGGGCAGGACCGACCCGTGTTCCCGATCGACATGTTCCTCAAGTCGCCCGAGGCGGTCATCGGGCCCGGAGATACCGTCGTCCTCCCCAAGACACAGTTCAACATCTGCCACCATGAGGCGGAACTCGGGGTCGTCATTGGCAAGACCGCCAAAGAGGTCAGCCAGGCGGACGCGATGGACTACATCTTCGGCTACACGGCGTTCATGGACGTCTCTCCGCGCGGGGGGGTCGGCCGCAACCCCGGCATGACCATGATCACCAAGTCGTTCGACACCTGTGCCCCCATGGGTCCGTGCATCGCCACTGCCGACGAGGTCGGCGACCCGCACGACTTGTCGGTCAGGTACTGGGTCGGCGATCAGCCCCGGCACGACTACCGCACCAGCGACCTCGAACACACGCTGCCCGAATTGATTGAGTGGGCTTCGACCGTCATGACTCTCCTCCCCGGCGACGTCATCGCCCTGGGCACGAACCACCAGGGCATCGGCCCGCTACAGGACGGCGAGACCGGCACCATCGAGATCGAAAAGATCGGCCGTTTCAGTGTCAACGTCTCCGATCCACTCAAACGGACCTGGCCGGTCGAGATCGACCAGGGTATGGCGACGCGCGTTCGGGAGGCTTCTCCGGTCTGATGACGAGCGCCCGGCTAACGGAGCGCACCGAGACGATGGCCACTGCATGACCACCGCGGCCCATTCAACTGTCCGCGTCCCCGAATCCGTCCTGCGCACGTTCGTGGAGACCGTATTCGTTCGCTCTGGAGTATCCGAAGACGACGGCCGCCGAGCGGCCAACACGCTCATCGAGGCCGACCTACGGGGGATCGACTCCCACGGCATCTCGCGCCTCGACCGCTTCTATCTCCAGGGCCTGGAGTCAGGCCGGACCAACACGACCCCCGACTGGACAGTCGTTCAGGAAACTCCCGGCACAGCCCGCATAGACGCCGACGGCGGCCTCGGTATCGCAATCGGCGTCCGGGCCATGGACCTCGCCGTCCAGAAAGCGCGGGACGTGGGTACTGGTTTCGTAACGGTCGGGAACAGCAGGCACTTCGGCGCCGCCGGCGTCTACGCCACTCAAGCGCTCGAGCACGACATGATCGGCATGAGCATGACGAACACGAACCCCATCGTGCTTCCAGCCGGCGGCCGGGACCCTCGACTTGGATCCAACCCGATCGCCATCGCCGTCCCGGTAGGAAACGGCTCGCCATTCATCTTCGACGCCGCGACCTCGGTCGTCTCTGCCGGGAAGTTCGAGACTTATCAGAGAGAGGACAAGCAGCCCCCAGCTGGATGGGCGCTCACTGATGACCTTGAGCCGGAGCGGAGCACCGCGCGACCGGCCAATGGCAGACGACTCCTGCCCCTTGGCGGCGACCTCGAGCACTCCAACTACAAGGGCTACGGGCTCGCGATGATCGTCGACATCCTCTGCGGAGTCCTCTCGGGAATGGGGCCCGGCCTGGCCCAAGGCGGACCCTCGGGGACCTTCCAGTCCGCGCACTTCTTCGGCGCGTGGGACATCGCGGCCTTCTGGGAACCCGACGCCTTCAAACAAATGATGGCCGACTACATCGACGAGATGCGTGCCACACCGCCGATACCCGGCGTCGATCACGTTCGCGTTCCCGGAGACATCGAGGCCGAGAACAAAGCCGACCGCCTCGAAAACGGTGTTCCGCTTTACCCGGACGTCATCGACAACTTAAGAGACATCGCCCAGCGACTCGACATCGAGCTGCCCATCAAGGGCTAGCGCCGGCGCTTCCACTGCCCCGCACCGACAGAAGGAGGACCATCAGATGCCTAGAGCAACCATCGACGACAACGGACTCGGGATCAACTACGAGATCTACGGTGACTCATCGAAGCCGACCCTCGTCATGACCCACGGTCTCGGAGGGCAGGGAATCGCTTACGAACCTCACGTTCCTGCGTTCAGCCAGGACTTCCAGGTCCTCCTGTGGGATATGCGTGGTTACGGTGACTCCGACCGCCCGATGGTCGCGGACGGCGTATATTCCCGCTACTCCCACGCCGCCGACCTCTCCGGGCTTCTGAAAACGCTGGACATCCCGGCCGCACACATCCACGGCCATTCGTTGGGTGGCCTGGTCGCCCAGGAGTTCGTCCTCAGCTACCCGGACCAGGCGCTGTCCCTGATCGTTCAGGACAGCTCGGCTGAGATCAAGGAGGAATACCTCGCCGGGTGGACCGCCCGGTTGGACGAGATCAAGAAGAACGGCCTCTCGCCGATCCCGGACGACCCCATGCGGTCCTGGAGTTCGCGGTTCATCGACGCCCACCCGGAGGTCATAGCGCAACAGGCCCGTGAGTCAGCCGAGCGAAACCATCCGCTTGTGGTTGCCGAAGGTTCTCGTATCTCCGGCCTCGAGCTCTTCGAAAACCCGCTCGCCGCGCGCCTGGGGGAGATCAAGTGCCCCGTACTCATCATCTGCGGCAATGAAGACAGGCTCACGCCGCCCGGTGGCCACGTCCGCATGAGCCGGGCGATTCCACAATCCAAGCTCGCCATCCTCCCCGAGGGCGGGCACTTCATCAACATCGAGACGCCGGAAGCCTTCGAGAACACTATCCTCGAGTTCCTTCGCGGGATCTGACCCGGCCGTCCGTCGGCCCGGCTCGGAGACCCGCGAGACCCCCTGCCCGCGAAACCAACCCCCTCCCGAGAATAAACAAGCTCCCGGGTAGTAGAATGCGGGCTCTCGGGGCCGGTGCTCCGACCATGCGCGGGGCGAGAATTCCCAAATATCGGCTGGTGTGCCGTAGGCCGTGGAGGCGAAACGATGACCGTTCCTCTGCTCGCGAAGCAGGGCATCCTCGAGGCGATCGCGACGTTCATCCTGGTATTCGTGGGTGCAGGTGCGATCATCGCCAACACCCAGACCGGCGGAGCGTCGGGGCTGATCGGCATCGCTCTCGCTCATGGCCTCGCGATCTTTGTTGGGGTCGCTGCGACCGGTCACATCTCCGGCGGCCACATCAACCCGGCGGTCACGATCTCATTCCTCATCACCGGACGCATCAAGATCGAAAAGGCAGCCGTTTACATCGTCGCCCAGTTCAGCGGCGCCACCATAGGCGCGCTCGCTCTCCTGCTGCTGACCAACGAAGCCGCCCGCGACGCAACATCGCTCGGCACACCGCTGCTGGGGGACGGCGTCGATCTCGCCACCGGGATAGCCATCGAAGCCGTGCTCACGTTCCTACTCGTCTTCGTTATCTTCCAGACCGCGGGACATCCGCGAGGGCCCGCCATCGCCCCACTCGCGATCGGCATGACGATCACCATCGATATCCTTATCGGAGGGCCGCTCACGGGAGCGGCGATGAACCCGGCTCGTGCGTTTGGACCGGCCCTCGCCGGCGGCTACTTCGATAGCGACCACGTCGCGTATTGGATCGGACCGATCCTGGGAGGCGCGGCCGCCGCGCTGTTGTCCCACTACGTCATCCAACGGGGTGGGGACGAAGAAGAGGCCTGACTGGGCCTCACCGTTTAGTCGATGTTGACGCCGGTCCTGCCCGCGTAGTCTCGACGGGGATGCCCGCCGTAGATCTGTCGCGGCCGCACGATTCGCTGCTCCGGGTCCTGCACCGCTTCGTTCCACTGCGCCATCCAACCGCTGGTCCGCGGAATCGCGAACAACACCGGGAACATCTCGATCGGGAAGCCCATCGCCTGGTAGATCAGGCCGCTGTAGAAGTCGACGTTCGGGTAAAGCTTCCGACCCATGAAGAAGTCGTCTTCGAGGGCTATCCGCTCCAGCTCCAACGCGATGTCCAGCAGCGGGTTCCGGCCCGTCACCTCGAACACCTGGTCAGCCATGCTCTTTATGATGCGCGCGCGCGGATCGTAGTTCTTGTAGATCCGGTGCCCGAACCCCATCAACCTACCCGCATCGCCCACCTTCACCCGGTCGATGAATGCGGGGACCGCGCCCACGGTCCCGATCTCCTGGAGCATCCGGATCACGGCCTCGTTCGCGCCACCGTGGAGCGGGCCGTAGAGGGAGCCAATTGCCCCCGCGAGAGATGAATACGGGTCCGCCTGGGAACTCGCGATCGCCCGCATCGTGTTCGCGCTCGCGTTCTGCTCATGATCGGCGTGCAGGATGAACAGGACGTCCAACGCCCGTTCGATCACCGGATCCGGCGTGTATCGCGGCTCCACCATTCGGAACAACATGTTCAACAGGTTCCCTGAGTACGTCAGGTCGTTGTCCGGCTGGTTGTACGGGTAGCCGAGGATGTGCCGGTAGCAGAACGACGCGATCGTCGCCACCTTCCCGATCGCACGCACGGTCTGGATGTTCCGTGATTCCGGATCGTCGATGTTCTTCGATTCCGGGTAGTAGGTCGAGAGCGCGCCGACCGCGCTCACCAGCATCCCCATCGGGTGCGCGTCGTGCCGGAATGCGTCCATGACCCTCTTCAGGTCCTCCAGCACCATCGTCCGGTACTTGATGTCCTCCACCCACGACGCGAGTTGCTCGGCGGTGGGAAGTTCGCCGTGGATCAGCAGATACGAGACCTCGAGATAGCTCGATCGCTCCGCCAGTTGCTCGATCGGATAGCCGCGATACTCGAGGATCCCGCGGTCTCCGTCGATGAAGGTGACTGAACTGCGGACCGTTGCTGTGTTGGCCAGCGACGGGTCATAGCTCATCAGCCCAAAGTCGTCATCCGACGTCTTGATCTGTCGCAATCCGATCGCCGGCACCGACCCATCCGTGATCGGCAGCTCGTACTGTTTCCCTGTCCGGTTATCGGTGATCGAGACTGAATCCGGGGCCATTGGCAGGTCTCCTTGGACCACACGTCGTTACCTTCTACTGTACGGGCCGCGGACCCCACCGGCAATCACTCTAGGGACGCTTCTAGCGCACCGAGATCGGGTTGAAGTCCGTCTCGACATCAAAAGCGTCCACGCCCTCGCTGCGTTTCAACAGCGTGACCGCACCGTACGTCAACGGAGTGGCGAGCGTTTCGTACGCGACTTTCACCAGCCATTGCACCACGATTAACCGCAGAAGTTCGTCTCCCGGGAATACGGCCGCGAATGCAATCGTGATGAACACGATGGAGTCCAGGCCCTGTCCGACAACGGTCGATCCGATCGTACGGAGGGCCAGCCATCTCCCCGCAGTCCTTACCTTCAACTTGGCCAGTATAAACGAGTTGCTGAACTCTCCGACCAGGTACCCGGCGAATGAGGCCACCAGAACGCGCGCGGTGAACCCTAGGATCGTTTCGTAGGCCGCCTGGTTCTCCTCCCAGAATCCCGCCGAGGGCAGGAGTTGCGCGAGGAAGATGAAAGCGACCAGGATCAGGTTCGCGAGGAATCCGGTCCAGATGACCCGCCGGGCCACTCGGAACCCGTACACCTCCGTCATGACGTCTCCCACGATGTAGCTCACTGGGAAGACGATGATTGCCGCCGGAAGTACCTCGCCCCCGACCTCGATCAATTTCACTGCCGTGATGTTGGCCGCTAGGAGGCACGCGATGAATACGGCGGCGATCAGCAGCAGCCATCTTTGGTTCGATTCCACCGGGTCGCTCATCGCGGAAGAGATGCTCAGCTCCTGACCGCGATCGCTTCGACCTCGAACAGCAGATACGGGCGTGCGAGCGCATGCACGATGAGCAGCGAGTTCGCCGGAGCCCGTTCTTCAGGAAAGTAGCGCGGCATGATCTGCTGTAACTCGGCTACATCCGTCGCGTTTCGCATGAACAGGGTCACTTTCACGACATCCTTGAAGTCGACACCACCGGCTCGCAACGCGGTGCCCAGGTTTTCAAAAGCTCGCTGAGCCTGCGGCTCGAACTCTCGGCTCACCGGCTCGTTGTTTTCGTCGATGCCGACCTGTCCTGCGACGTAAACGGTGTCTCCAGCGACGACGACATGTGAGTACGCAGGGCTGCGCAGCAGCCCCTCGGGCCTCAGGAACTCCGGTGGTGTCATTTCGCAGCCTCTTCGATGGGTCCTTGACGAGTCTGACTACCCGAATGATAGCCGTCGGATGGCCACCTTCTCCAAGCGGGGACCGGCACAACGAAAACGGCCACGCCGACGAAGGTGTGGCCGCGGTATCAATGTTTTGCTCGGAACTACCCGTATCGGCGTAGCACACCGACGACTCGCCCTTTGATCTGGACGTTTCGCGCATCCGCATAGATGGGGCCCATCGCCGCGTTCTCGGGCTGGAGTCGTACCTGTGGTCCTTCCGAATAGAACCGTTTCAGAGTCGTTTCCTCCGTATCGACCAGCCAGGCCGCAACCATCTCTCCCGTCTCCGCATGGTCCTGCGCCTGGAGGATCACGACGTCACCGTCGCGGATCAGCGCGTCGATCATCGAATCGCCCTTGACCTGCAATGCGTAGAGTCGGTCCTTGTCCCTCGCGAGCTCGGCGTCCACCTCGACGTGGTCTTCGTCGTCCAGTGCCGCCGGGTCAGCGGGGAACACCGGCAACGGTTGCCCCGCGGCGATCGATCCTAGGAGCGGCACACGTGCCGTTCGCGGCCGGCGGTTCACCAACTCGATTCCGCGTGACACCTCCCGTGATCTCTTCAGCAACCCCGCCCTCGTGAGGGCCCGCAGGTTGTAGTCCACCACGCTGGTGGACGAGATGTCGCACCCGTACTGGATGTCACGCACCGTCGGAGGGAATCCCCGTTCGTCCATGAACTGCTCGATGAATCGGAGCATCTCTTGCTGACGGGGTCGTAGGTTTGTCATGGCCGGTGCCACCTCTGCTTTCCTCTTCGCGCTGCGGCGTCTCGCCGCTGGCCACAGGTTCATGTCGAACCCATGTTCGCAGAAAAGTAGCACACATGAGCGACTAGGGTCAATTTGCGGTGGCACGGTCGCGGTGTCTGCCGCGACGAAGAAACATGTCGGCCGGGACTACGCGGGGTTAGCCGTCCTCGTTCAAGGGGTTCGCCAACGCAGGGTCCGTCGATCGGCGTCGCCGCGAGTTCCCCGCCATCATCTGCAACACGATCGAGCCCGCGAACCCCGCGCCAGAGATGATCAGCAGAGTCAGACCGGTCCGCGCGAGCCCTGCGTTGAACTCGTCAGTGATGGCCCGGCCAAAACCGAGCCCCAGGTCCACCGCCACCCGCGCGACTTCGGAATCATCCTCGTTGGTAGCCTCCTCCAGCGCCAAGTCCCAACCGGTTGAACCCGCCCCCTCGTACACGGGGCCAGCCGCACCCCAGAGCAATGCAGCGCCCAACGCTAGGGTCGCGAATGCCCAACCGAGTCGGCTTCCCCAGTTACGACCACCAAGTGTGCCGACGATCAGCAGGAAGAAACCGACCTCGATCCATGCAAGCGGCGCAAAGCTTCGAGCCATGGCGATCGCATTCCGTGCGGTATCGACGATAGAAATATCGATCTCCGCCGCGTCGAGGGCATCCTTAAGGTCCTGCTCCGTCAGGGTGAAGCCGTCCGTCGCATCCGCCCGTGCATCGTTCAGCTGGGTCACGTCTTCCGGATCGAGGTTGTCGAGGATGTCCTCGTGCGTAAACTTCAGCCCGTCTCGAGCCCATTCCCGGACTTCGTCCAGCGTCTCGCTCGACTCCGCACCCACGACGTCTCGGAGTTGCGTTTCGTCGAAGAGGAACTCTTCCGGGATCAACGGCTCGATCGCATCCGTCAGAGACCCGACTGGGTCGAGCCCGGACTCGGAGACGAACCTGTCGTAGGTCATTCCCGGCGGACGGCACTCGGGGATCTGATCACCCGACACCGCGGCGTCGATCGCCTGTTGGACCGTGCACTCCGGCAGTGAGTCGAACTCGGACGCCAGCTCTTCCTCCACCCGAGGCAGGAGAGCGTCCAGGACCTGGTCCTTGCGGTCACCCAGTTCGATAGAGAATTCCAGGGTGTCGGCGTGACCCGTCAGGTAGTCCGCGATTCCATCGATAATCTCCGCCTGTATCTCGGCGACCCAATCGGGCGTCAACGTTTCGCGAACCGCATCCAGCACCTGATCGGACGACAACTCGGCGCCGGAAACGACATCGATACCGCCGTTGAGATTCTCCGACACGGTCGGCATCACGACCTCGTCGATGATCAGGTCGTGAGTGTCCGCTTTGCCGAGCACCTCTCGGAGCACCTCGGCAAGGGAGTCCACCCGCTCACCCAGGGCGATCGTTATCTCGAATTCATCAGCGTCACCCACGAGGTATGGCAACACCGAATCGACGGTGTCATCGATACTTACCTGAAGCCAATCCGGGGGAACGACGCGCCGGAGATACCCTCCGGCCTCCTCGCTCGTCACCTCGACCGGCACCTCGAAATCAGAGGCACCAACGACCGCCTTCTCCGCAGCCCAGTCAACCCCTTCGTCGTAGAGCGGGGCGTAGACCGTCTCATTCTTCGTTTCGCGCTTCAGCGCTTCCGCAGCCGCCACGATCCGGTCTCGGAACTGGATCGTCAGGCTGAACGAGTCTTCCTCGCCCAGCAGATACGGCGGGATCGAAAGAAGTGCATCCTCCACTCGATCCTGGACCCACTCCGGTGGGATCACCTCGCGAGCGACGCGCACGATGTCAGAGTCGAACCGCGTGAAGTCGAACTCAGCCCCCGTCGTCTGGTCTTCGGACGCATCGGCCACCACAGCCGGCAGCAATTCCGAGTACGCCTTCTCGTAGACGTCGGCTTCTTCTAGCTGATCGACCCAGAACCGCGGCTCCAGGAACGTCTCGTTCACGCGCAACACCAGCGACACGGCCAGGATCGAAAGGATCGCGAACGGGATCAGCAGCAGCGCAAGAAGCCGGCGGAGGAAGATCAAGCGGAATCCTTCAGCCGTTCATCGAGGGAAGCCCTGAGGGTCATGCTCCGAGTCTATGAATGGCCTCGGTCCAAGGCAAGGACGATACGACCATGCTTCAGTGTCATCTCACGTTTATCGACGCGGCCGTTCGCAGTATCCTCGACCCCTCACAGCCCCTAGAGCAGAGCGACCGCACATGACCTTCGAGATGCGACCCTATCCGGATTGGTCCTGGTCACACTCGCGCCGGACCACGTTTCAGGAATGCCCTCGTCGGTACTACTACCAGTACTACGGATCCCACAACGGTTGGCTGGCGTCCGCCGAAGAAGACGCTCGCACCGCGTATCGGCTCAAGCAACTCGCCTCGCTCCCGATCGAACTGGGCGGGTCGGTCCACGACGCGGCGCGGCATTCCATCGAGCGAGTTCGCAACGGGTTCCCGGAGCCGTCCTTCGAAGAAGTTCACGAACGCGTCCGTACCGACCTCAACAACGCCTGGCTCCAGTCGAAGGACCGGGCAGCATGGGAGCGCCAACCGAACCGCTCAAAGATGTTCCACGAGTCCTACTACGGCGATGGCCTCTTCGAACCACAGCTGACGAGGGCGCGCGACCAGGTCGTCCGCTGCCTCACCAATCTGCGGGCCAGCACCAGTTACCGACAGGCGCTCTCCGCCCCGGCGGTAGAGGTTCGGACGGAGGAGTTCCTCCCACCGATCGATATCGACGTCACGCCCATACACGCCGTCCCCGACCTGCACTACCGGCTCGGCGATGGTTCCTGGACGGTCACCGACTGGAAAACCGGCCTCAACGAGGATGCAGACTGGGATCAGATGGCCGTCTACGCCCTGTTCATTCGGGAGAAGCACGGCGTTG
>CAZIBZ010000225.1:0-5611 GCA_964537445.1 uncultured Dehalococcoidia bacterium
TTTCCAACCGATGCAGAGCTCGCGTAGTACGGTCAGATTGATGAACGATGGTGATCGGATCCCGCACCGCCATGGTGCGATCGTGCCATCGCTGACCAGGTAGAAGCCGAGTTCGCCCTTCGGTGCCTCGACGGATCGATAGACCTCTCCGGGTGGTGGCTTGATGAAGAACGGCGCAGGCGTTCGGACCTCGCCGGCCGGGAGTTGCTCGACCGCCTGTCGCACGATCCGAGCCGACTCCTTCATCTCCTGGACCCGTATCCATAGCCGGTCCCAGTTGTCGCCGGCCGTTCCGAGCGGCACGCCGAACTCCATCTGGTCGTAGGCTTCGTAAGGGTCCGTGCGGCGCAGGTCCCAGTTGACCCCGCTCGCGCGCAGGTTTGGACCCGTCACCGAGCAGTTGATAGCGCGCTCAGCACTGAGCGGAGCGACCCCTTTCATGCGGGTGATGATGATCTCGTTTTCCATCAACAGCCGCTCGTACTCATCGATCCGTCCCTGGAAGTCATCCAGAAACGCGAAGACCGCGGGCGCGAAGTCATCCGGGACGTCGTGAGAGACGCCGCCGATGCGCATGTAGCTGAACGTGATGCGGGCCCCGCAGACCATCTCGAAAAGGTCGAGGACCTTCTCTCGCTCCCGGAACATGTGCATCAAGGGCGTCACCCAGGCGCCCATGTCATTGATCAAGAACCCGAGGCCCATGAGGTGGCTCGCGATGCGCATCAGTTCGGCCATCGCAACGCGGAGGTGTGCCGCCCGAACCGGCGCCTCGACTCCGGCCAACGCTTCGGCAGCGCGCACGTATGCGAGGTTGTTGGACATCCCCGACAGATAATCCAGCCGGTCAGTAAGTGTGATGACCTGGGTATAGCTCCGTTCCTCGGCGAGCTTCGAACTTCCCCTGTGCAGGTAGCCGAAGATCGGCTCGATGTCCACGACGTTCTCGCCGTCAAGGAGTGCGCGGATCCGGAACACCCCGTGGGTACTCGGGTGTTGCGGGCCGAGGTTCAGCAGGACCGGTTCTATCCGGTTTGTTGTTTCCGTCTCGGGATTGTCAAACGTCACGGGAAATCTTTCCGCAAAGGATGTCCGGGAAACCCCTCCCACAACAGCACCCGCTTCATGTTGGGGTGGCCATCGAACGTTACTCCCATCAGGTCGTAGATCTCCCGCTCTTGCAGATTCGCCCCTTCCCATACGGGGACTACGGAAGGAATGGTGGGCTCACTTCGCTCCCAAACCCTGACCTTCAACACAGCCTCGTGATTCTTGTCGATGGAGAGGAGGCCATAGCGCAACTCGAATCGATCGACATGGTCGACGACATCGAGACCGCGAAGCATCTTCAGATCGAACTCCCCGTCGTCGCGAAGCGACAGGCAGACCTCAGCGATCCGTTCGGGCTTGATGAATACCTCGTTCCCTTCCACCTGCTCAACGGAATCAGGAACTAACCCGCCGATGCGGGTCGCGAGATGCGTTACGTCCAGCGCCGTGGTCATGGCTCAGATAATCTTCCGCAGCCGTGGCTCTCGTGTTCGGACAATCGAGTCCCGTTTGATCTTCTCCTGGAGTTTCATCAACCCGTAGAGAAGCGCGTCGGGCCGCGGTGGGCACCCCGGAACGTAGACATCGACCGGCACTATGCGGTTGACTCCCGGAACGACGCTGTACGATTGGAAGTATGGACCGCCACTGGTCGCGCACACGCCCATCGAGATCACCCACTTCGGACTGGGCATTTGTTCGTAGACGCGCCGGACCGCCGGGGCCATCTTCCAGGTCACGGTTCCAGAAACGATCATCAGGTCGGCCTGGCGCGGGGATGCTCGATAGACCTCCATCCCGAACCGGGCCTGGTCGAACCGAGGCATCACCGCGGCGATCATCTCGAAGGCACAACACGCCAGGCCCAGGGTCACCGGCCACACTGAGTTCGCCCGGCTCCAATCGAGCATCGCGTCAAGCGATGTCACGATGAGGTTCCGCTTGAGGTCTCCCGGCACCTCGATCGGCTCGTCGACGTGCGGTTCGGTGGCCAGCGCGCGCATGCGCTCGATGACCTCGCCCTCGTCTCGATCCATCTGATCGGTCGTAACCGTCAGAGGGATCCCATACGGGGAAGGCAGCCGTTTCGGCCCTGGCTCTAGTGCCATTCCAACGCTCGCTTTCTCCACTCGTACAGGAAGCCCACCAATACCAGGCCGATAAACAGGACCATGGCATAGAACGCGACCGGCCCAAGGAGAAGGAACCGAGCGGCCCAGGGCAGCAGGAAAACGACCTCGACATCGAAGATCACGAACAGGATCGCGAACAGATAGAACCGGAAGTTGAACTGAACGTTTCCGGTTCCGATTGGGACCATCCCGGACTCGTAGCTCATCCGTTGATGCGTGGGCTCTTCGCCCTTCGGCGTCTTAGGCCGGATGCCCAGTAATTGGAAGAATCCGGATGCCGAGACCAAGGCCACGGGGACCAGGATCGCGAAGAGTGCCAGCGCCGCAACGATGAGGTATTCGCGACTCTCAGGCACGGACGATGCGTTCCTTCTTGAGATCGGAAGCGGCGTTCGAGAACCACTCTAAGTAGCGCCCATATTCGGTGTCAACGCATAAGTGAAAAACTGCACAAACGGATGCGAGACGAATCGGGATCGGCCTTCTCGTTCGTATAATCCCGACACGCTCCCCTCTGGAGGAAAGCAATGACCTCTGATCGCGCCATCAGCGGCGAACCCCTCCTCGAAGTTGAAAACCTTTCGACCTCGTTCTTCACTCGTGAGGGGACGATCAAAGCGGTCCAGAGCTCGTCGTTCTCCGTCCGCCCGGGCGAGGTGCTTGGCGTCGTGGGTGAGAGTGGGTCAGGTAAATCGGTCACTGCACTCTCGATCATGGGGTTGGTCCCGTATCCGGGGCGCGTCACCACTGGTAGCGTCCGGTACCACGGCCAAGAACTCCTCTATATATCGGAGGAGGAGATGCGCAACCTCCGCGGTGACCAGTTAGCGATGATCTTTCAGGATCCCGTCGCCGCGTTGAACCCGTTGATGACGATCGGGAACCAGGTCGAAGAGCTCCTGGCGGCGCACGGGACGATGTCTCAGAACGCGATGTGGGACCTGACGCTGGACTCCCTCCGAAGCGTTGGGCTGCCCGAGCCGCGCGTGGTGATGGACTCCTACCCATGGCAACTCAGCGGAGGGATGTGCCAGCGCGTGATGCTGGCGATGATGCTCATCATGGAGCCGGAGTTGCTCATCGCGGACGAGCCAACCTCGTCGTTGGACACCACGCTTCAGGCTGAGATGCTCGAACGCATCCACTCGCTGGCCCGCGACCGCGGCACCGCGGTCATATTGATTACGCACAACCTCGGCGTGGTGGCCCGTGTCGCGGACCGAGTGCTCGTGATGTACGGCGGTCGGATGATGGAAGAGTCTGAAACGGTCGCGCTGTACCAGCGGCCAGCGCACCCGTACACGTGGGCGTTGCTTAACGCGGTCCCCAGGCTGGACGACCCGTTGGACCGAGACCTCAGACCCGTTCCCGGTCAGCCTCCTGACTTGAAGGACCCGGTCGACGAATGCCCTTTCTTGCCACGTTGTAACAAAGCGACGAACGAGTGTCGGACTTCTCCGATGCCCCCTCTGAGGTTTATCGAACCCGACCACTCTGTGGCGTGCTACAACCCGATCTTCCAGGAGGACCGGGTGGAGCAAAAACCGGACTAGACGACCCCGGTCCCTGCGGCCGTTTTGCAGAGATCGGTGAGCAGCAGTTCCATGCTGGTGCTCTCGTCCATCTGCCCCGTCTTAAAAGCAAGGTCGTGCTGTAAGAGTCGATCGTGCATCTCGATCAGGTCTTCCATGGACAATCGATTCGCCTGCCCGACAGATTTCCGGGCGGCGAAGTCGGATCGAGTACCTAGTCCCTCCAACAGCTGGGCGTGCGTGGCTCCCCGGTTCGTCAGGTCCTTCGCGATGAGCAGGCGGCGGACCTGATCCACGAGCATCGTAAATATCCGAGTAATCGTCATCCCGGGATCGCCGAGGATACGGTCGAAGTGAACCCTGGCCTCGCCGTACCGGCCCTCAACGACGGCGTCGACCAACGCATAAACACTTTCCTGTTTCATGAGGCTGCCCAGCACCGCGATGTCCTCGGTGGTGACCGGTCGATTACCGGCGTAGAGCGTGAGCTTCGTCAGTTCGGCATCCAGGCTCCATAGATCTCCTGCTCCAGCCTGGCCAAGTTCGTTCGCGGCGTCTGGTCGGATCTGGCCGCCCAACTCCCCTACCCGACGATGAACCCAATTGACGGTTTCTCCACCACTCAAGGGGTCAAACCGCCGCACTTCGCCGACCGGCGCCAACAATTTCAACAGCGGGTTTGACTCCGAGATCTTTCCGTCCGAAAAGACGAGGGAGTTCGACGTCGGAAGCGAGGGAGCCTCCGCAGCCACGGCTTCCCAACCACCGAGCTTTGACTTTTCGTCCTCTGGCCCCGACGTTCGGGAGCCCCGAGCCGTCCGCCGTGGCCGGGTTCCCCCCGCGCGACCCGTGTTCGTTCGGGCCTCGAATTTCGCCAGCAAGCCATCCACCACCACGAGGCGTCCGGGGCTGAGGAAAGGGACCGCCGAAGCCTGTGCGAAAACCTCGGCCGCATTCGCGGCGTCCGCGCGGATGACAGTGGCGTTCAGCGACGCCGTCTCCGGGTCGCCAAGATTCTCACGCAATTCACGGATCGCCTCGGCCCGCGAGTAGTCGTCTTCCCCGTGGAAAACGAGGAGCATCTTCCACCTCCACGTCGAGGGGGGCCATGTTGTTTGCCCCGGATTCGCACCACGAATAGAATGGCACTGCCAATCGCCCATGACGACCCTCGCCGCCGATCTGACTGATCGATACGAACTCCTCGACGCCTTGAGTGGCAGCGGTCTCTACGCCGTCTATCGCGCTCGGGATAAGAGTGAAGGCGGCTCATACCTCATCAGAGTTCCCCGAGCCCACGTCCTCGAAGATTCGGCGGGGGTAGATCGATTCCGAGCCGTGATGGCCAATATCGCGCAGGTTGCGCATCCGAACCTGCTCCGAGTCCGCGAGGTCGGAGGTTCTGGCACTGATCTTTGGATCGTTTCTGAGGACTCGAACGACCCGACGCTCAAGGGCCTGCTCCCGGAGGGTCTCGAACTCAGCCGTGCTTTGGACTCGATCGCGGACGTCGCCGAAACTGTGGAAGCGGTCCACGGTACCGGCGCCTTACACGGCGACATTCGTCCGATCAACGTTCACCTGTCGGATGACGGCCAAACACATCTGGCCGGAGCCGGTGTTTCGTTCCTTGCCGAAGCCGTCCAGTCGCTGATCCGTTCCTCGATGCAGACGCCGCTGCCTCCATACATGGCACCGGAGATTCTTCGCGGCGCGCGGCCGTCAGTTCAAAGTGACGTGTACGCCCTAGGTATGCTGCTCTATGAGGTAGCAACCGGTACTGTGCCGTTCCCCGGGAATTCGAATGACACCGTGCGCGTGAAACAAGAACAGACCGAGGTCCGTCCTGCCTCCGTGATCAACGGCGATCTCCCGGTGGCATTGGACGCGTTGATC
>CAZIBZ010000226.1:0-2522 GCA_964537445.1 uncultured Dehalococcoidia bacterium
GTGACCGGCGCCTCGGCCAACGATCAGTTCGCTGCCTCGCTCACCGGGCTCAACCTTTTGGGCCTCCTTTCCCTCGCCATGCCGAGTTCTCGGTCGATATTTCTCTCCGCCGGAGAAGCGGACGCAGCCCTCACCATCGGAACCTGGCCGCTCGCTTTCGCATTCGTCGCGGTCCTATTCGCGGCGGCTCTCCTGATCGGAGCCCTCTACAGGTCGACGGTCGTGCAGGGAGTCGTCGAGCCCGCGCCCGGAAACACCGATGGCATCTACGGCACCTTCGTTCAGGCTGCCCCTCGGTATGTGCGGCTCCTGCTGATCGTCATCGGCGTTGCCATGGCGGGTCTCGCCGCCCTGAGGGCGCTGATAGCCGTGGCTGACGCGGTCATCCCAGGGGTCGGAAGCGTCATCGTCACAGTTACGGCCGGCTTCATCTTGTGGCTGGTCATTCTGTTCTATCTCTCGGAGAGTGCGGTCTTCGTCTCCGGGTACGGAGCGTTGGCATCGTTGCGCGCCAGCGCCCAGATTGTTCGAACTTTCCTTTGGCCGTCGGTCGGCCTTTTCTTTCTCTTGCGTCTCATTGGCTTTGGCATGGGAATCATCTGGGGTCTCGTGGGGGATGCCTCGTTGGTGACCGTGGCAGCCATCGGCGGAAACGCCTACATCGCTACCGGGCTCACGCTCGCTGCGATGGTCTATTACCGCGACCGGATGGAATCTATGAGGTGGAACGCATGACGTCCGAATCCCCCCGCAGAGCGACCAACGGTAACGGTGCCAAGGCGAAGGCCAACGGGAACGGCGCCGGCATCAACGGCGGAAAGGCCGAGTACACCGCGAGTGACATCACCGTCCTCGAGGGCCTCGAGGCCGTCCGACGCCGTCCCGGCATGTACATCGGGAGCACCGACCAGCGCGGTCTCCACCATCTCGTGTACGAGATCGTCGACAACGCCGTCGACGAAGCCATGGCGGGCTTCTGCGATGCGGTGCTCGTCACCATCAAGCCCGATGGGCGGGTCGTCGTGGACGACGACGGTCGGGGTATCCCGGTCGACGCCCATCCCACGACGGGTCTCACCGGTGTCGAGACCGTCATGACAACCCTCCACGCCGGCGGAAAGTTCGGCGGCGGCACCTACAAGGTCTCCGGTGGCCTCCACGGCGTCGGCGCGTCGGTCGTCAACGCCCTATCCGTGGCGCTCAAGGTCGATGTCCACCGCGACGGCACCCTGTACTCCCAGGAGTACGAGCGTGGTGGCACGAAGACCCCCCTCACGGAGTTCGGTCATACCGAGCGCCACGGTACGACTATCTCGTTCGACGCCGACCCCGAGATCTTCAAGGAGCGCGACTACGAATTCGAGACGCTGTCACAGCGCTTCCGCGAGATGGCGTATCTGAATCCGGGACTGGAGATCGCGTTCAACGACGAACGCTCCGGAGACGAGACCACGTTCTACTTCGAGGGCGGCATTCGGTCGCTCGTCCAGCACCTCAACGCTCAGCGATCCACCGTCCATTCCACGCCGATCTACTTGGAGCGTGATGTCGAAGGAACCCACGTCGAGGTCGCCCTCCAGTACAACGATGGCTTCGCGGAGAACATCCTCGGCTTCGCCAACTGCATCCACACCGTCGATGGTGGCACCCACCTGACCGGCATCCGCTCGGCACTCACCCGCGCCATCAATGACTACGGGCGCAAGAACAAGCTGTTCAAAGAAGAGGACCCCAACCTCCAGGGAGAGGACGTCCGCGAGGGCATCACCGCCGTCGTCAGCGTCAAGCTTCCCGAGCCGCAGTTCGAAGGCCAGACCAAGGGCAAGCTCGGAAACGCCGAGGTCAAGGGCCAGGTCGAAAGCCTGGTCGTCGAGGGCCTCACCGCCTATCTGGGAGAGCACCCGACCGAAGCCAAGCGCATCATCGAGAAAACGCTCACCTCCGCGAGGGCCCGCGAGGCGGCTCGCAAGGCCCGCGACCTGGTCATCCGTAAGGGCGCACTCGATTCCACCTCGCTCCCCGGCAAGCTGGCCGACTGCTCCGACAAGAATCCGGACAACTGCGAACTCTTCCTCGTCGAGGGTGACTCAGCAGGCGGCTCCGCCAAGATGGGCCGCGATCGGCGCTTCCAGGCGATCCTCCCCCTCCGTGGCAAGATCCTGAACGTCCAGAAGGCCCGCCTCGACAAGGTCTTCGACCACACGGAGATCCGGGCCATCGCCAGTGCGCTCGGTGTCGGCTTCGGTGGAACCGGCGGAAAGGCCACCGAGAACGGATCCTCGAACGGCAATGGATCGAATGGCGTCAGCGCCGACGGCGCTGATTATGACTCCGCGGAGCCCGAAGAGGACGATGTCGACGAGATGGATGGACTCGAAATCGCGCGCCTCCGCTACAAGAAGATCATCATCATGACCGATGCCGACGTCGACGGCGCCCACATCCGGACGCTGCTGCTGACATTGTTCTACCGGCACTTCCGGCCACTCATCCGCCTGGGCCACGTCTACATCGCCCAGCCA
>CAZIBZ010000227.1:0-13043 GCA_964537445.1 uncultured Dehalococcoidia bacterium
CCGCGGCGATCAACGGGCCCAACACGACCGCCGTACCGCTGATCAGCACGCCCTGCGCCGCGTAGAGGTAGAAGACGTGACTCGTATGAGCTCCCCGACTGCGCACCAACGCTGCGTCAGCACGCTGGCGTTCCATCACCATCGTCGCCAGGAACGCCACCGCATACAGCACCATCGCCTCGACCAGCAAGAGCACGACCGCGAGCGGGATCTGCATGAACCGCAATCTCTGGTCGTACCCCTCCAGCAGGTCAGTGAGACCTGTGTCCAATCGGAACGCGCGGATCCTGGGACCCAGAGATCGTGTCAGAGATAGCGTCTGATCCAGGGTTCGTTTCGCGTTCGATGCGCGCAAGTTGCCTTGCCGGATCGCGTATGTCCACTGATGCGATGTCCCCATTTCCAGGAACGCATTCCCCAACGTGGCAATGAGTGTGTCTTCGTGAACGATCACCGGCATGGTGTTCAGCAGCGATGGCGGGTTGGAGAGGCGGGTGAACGGCGGTTGGGTCCAGAGGGGGCTCGCAGGGTCGCGAATGCGTGCAACCCCGGTCAGGGTTACGGTCACGTTCGGCGTGATATCGGGCCAGAATGGCGTGAACGTTACGGATGCGCCTTCCTCCAACCCGAGCACGTTCGCGCCGGCTTCAAGGGCAACGACTTCGATCGCGAGCGGCCCCTCGGCTTCAGAAGGCGCATATTCGGGCCACCGGCCTTCGACGAGCTCGAACTTCCTCTCGAAGTCCGAGAGGACGTGGAACGAACCCCTCGGTGCGTTAGCCAGCGTTCCCGGTGGCTCCCCGGGCCGTGACATCAAGAAAGTGTCGGTTCGCGTATATGTCGTTGGATCATCAACGATCGCCCCGAGGCGTGCGCCCACCTCCACTTCGATGCGATCGACCGTTTCGGATCGAGATACCTGATCAGCTGCCGGCGAATCGAACCGAATCCGGAGGTCCAGTTCGCGTGCGTCCGCGTTCTTGAGTGAATGCGACAGCCCGACATCGCGAAGGGATTCGCTGTAGATCACGATGCCGGACGTCACCGCGGTCGCGAAGATCGTCCCGATCAGAACCGGCAGCAGAAGGGGGGCATACGCCCACATCCTGCGAACGACCAACGGGAAGAAGGTGCCGAGCATGCTACTCGTTCCCAATCCGCAGGATGCCAGCCATCGGAACGGAGATATACACGCGCCAAAGCACCGCTGCGCCAACCAGACCACCGACCAGAACCGCACCGACCATCGTCCCGACCGTCGTCCACTCTGTGGTCACGACTAGGCTGGGTACGACCGGCGCGGCGCCGAGGCCCTGAAACAACGGGACCAATACAGTCGCCAACCACAGCCCGACAGCCACTCCGGAAGCCACTGCGAGGCCGGCGATCACCACGTGCTCGGTCACGAAGGCCACCATCGCGCTCGCGCGTGACAGGCCCAGTGCTCGCATCAGCGCCATGTCCCCAGACCTATCCTGCGCGGACGCGATCGCATGAGCCGAAATGCCGGTCGCCAGTGCGATGAGCGCCGCGACGACCGCCATGACGACCAGGCCACGCCAACTCGCAGAGGCGAGCGGGCTCCGCCGTCGCTCTTCAAGCACCGTGGCGGCGTCCACGACGTTCCCGGTCAACGCCGGGTCCTCCACGATGCCTGAGAGCGTAGTTTCTTGTTCTGCCTCATCCCCGGATAGCGTCAGGAAGACTTGGTTCGGCCAGATCGGCTTCTTCTCCTTGGCCGCCGTCGCCGCGACAGCGTTCACGTGGGCCATCAAGCTCGGGCCGTGAGCGATAGCGAACCCGGCGTTCGTCTCGGGTATGGTCGGGAATTGGTCGAGCGTCCCGACGATCCGGAAGGGGATCACGCGACCCGCAATGTGGAGAGCGCGCTCTCTACCGACCGATAACCCCAAGACTTCCAAGAGTCGGGAACTCGCGTACATCGGCACCGCGCTCAGTTGTGGTGAGACGTAGAGGCCTCTCACACCATCGAGCGTCTCCCGACCCCACGAGAACTCCAACGCCGTTTCGCGCTGGCCCGTGGCCTCCGCCGCCCCTACGTAGTCCGGTCGTTCGCCCGACGTGAGGATGGGCAACCACTCATCCGGTCGCTCAAACGTGTCGATCACGTGCTCCACGCCATCGCCGTGCCGATACTGAAGGTCGTCCAGGTGGATCATCCCGGGAGCGCCGGTGGAACCCAACGCGTTCTCAAAGATGATGATCGAGTCGAGAGTGTAGGGACCCGGCGGTGGGTCGTGTTCCCCTCGGCCGAGAGGCTGTTCGACCAGCCGCCACCCCTCGAAGTCAAGAGCGCCCATTGAATACGTGTGCGGGCGACCCAGTCCATCGATCAAATGCAGCCAGACGAACTGTTTCCCGATGGGATTGTCGGCGCGAACCCAGACGCCGATCGTTTCGGCACCGTCCGGAATCGTACGGGCAGGAGTTCGACCTCCTTCCAGGAGGTCGAGGTTCACCAGAATCTCCCCAAGCCTCTCATCTGAGAAGTCATCGCGGAACCAAAGGACGCTTTCCGCAGTGCTTGGATCGATCGCCAGCATGGGCACCAGGGTGCCCGGAGTCAGGCTCCCGATGCCCGCTCTTGTTGTATGGGCGGCGCTGGCATCGACGACCCCCGGGAGGCGGGTGAACCGTTCGCGCACTCCCGCGAAATCCCCGTTCGCGTACCCCTCAGGCCGGTACACGGACGCATCGCCACCAGAGCTATGGGACGCGAAATCATCCGCGCTTCTATCGAGTGTTCCGCCAAAGGTCGCCGCGAACGTCCCCAGTGTCGCGACCAACAACAACAGGCCGCCGAGCCCCATCGCGGAGCCGGGCGCCCGTCCCATCCGTTCGAAGGCAAGGGATGCACCGAGCAGACCGACCACTCGAGTCGTTAGTCCTCCGACCCGAACGATCAGCGGGAGCAGGCGAAAGAACAACATCAGGGCGATCACGATCGTCAGCGCAGGTATCAACAGGGCGACGCGGTCGACCGATATTTCTCCGCTCGAACCGGTCGTGGCAAGCCCATCTCGTTGATCCAGCTGCCACAGGAGCACTCCGGCGATCGCCAGTAACGCGCCGTCAAGCAGGAGTCTCTGCACCCACTGGCTGCTGCCCCGAGGCGCGCCCCGGCCCGTCCGCAGTACGGCGAGCGGAGTCCGCGCAACTCTCGCGGTCGGCAGCAATAGTAGACCGCCCGCCAGGAATGCGCCGACCACCACCCACGGCACCGTCGGAAGCAGGGAAGCCGGTCGAAGGATCTCAGTTCCAAGCACGGTCTCCCAGCTCGGCGTGTATCCAAGCCCTATCACAACGCTTCCAGCGACCAGTGGCGCCACAACGAGGGTCGCGGCCAGCACGGCAAGCCCCCACAGCAGAACCATTCCAGCAGACTCGAACAATCCCGCCCCTCTGCTACGGACGAGTGCCACGGAGCCCTGCTGTCTCCCGCTCAACGCGATCGCCACCATCCCCAGCGCATACAGGGCGATCGCCTCGACGAGCACCAGCAGGATCACCAGTGGGATCCGGACCTTCGACATCTCGCGGTTGAACACCTCAACTTCACGTTCCAATCCTGCGATGAGCGCAGCCCGCGGAATCGCGGATGCGAGGCGTCCCTGCATGTCCAGCAGCATGGCCTCTGTGCCGTCCGGGCCCCGATCCAGCACCGCCGGATGGTCCAGGTACAGGAAGTCGCTGACGTTTCCTAGGAACGCGGGCGCGCTCGCCCCCACGCGGTTGATCAGCGTCTCCTCCGGCACGAACAGTGGCATCACCCAAAGATTGTTCACCTCGAACGCTTCGAAATACGGCCCCGACTGCGCCAGCCAGTAGGTTTCGTCGCGATCAATGGGTTCGACAATCCCAACGACCTGGGTCTCAAACGTCGGGCGCGGATCCTGCGACGACGCGGGTTGGCTCAGCACCTGGCCAACGGCAATGCCCACTGTCTCGGCCGCATCGCGTCCGATCGCAACCTCGATGCGTCCTTCAGCCCCGGCGGGCTCGGGTAACCTTCCTTCGACGATCACGTGCTCTTCCAGACCGCTCCGATACTGGAAGTGCGAGAGTTGTCTGAACGCGGCCGGTTCGACGAACCGGGTGTCCATGATTCCAGCCGATGCGTAGACACCGTGCTCAACGAAGGTGTCGCCAAATGACGCTTCGGCGGCCTTGACAACGTCGGACCGGGCCCCTCGGTACTCGTCTTCGGAGAAGGATGAGAACCCAAGGTAAATCTGGGGATGAATCGTGGACCTGAGGTTTGTCAGCGCTCGGTCATACCCCACCTGTTCAAGTGTCGCGATGTAGAGAGGTCCCGTGGCAAGCAGGACGACCGCCAGAAGCAGTCCGACCGAGGCGACAACACCCAGCGGTCCGCTGGCGCGCAACTGCCTCCACACAAGCTTCATCAGGGACACGGCCGTCTCCCCCTCACCACGTTCCAGCCCACACCCGCGGCCGGGAAGCACAGATTATACTTGCGCCCGCTCGCCAATCAGGTTCGCTCGGCCGAACGAGCCACCGGAGCGCACGCAATGACGAACGGACCCCCCGCACTCTTCGACAGCCATACTCACCTCGACCAGTACGACCCGAAGGAACTGCCGGGGATATTCCTGCGTGCGAGGGAAGCAGGCGTTGCCGGGGTTGTTACCGCGGGAGTCACGGTCATTTCCTCTGAGCAATGCGTTGCGTTAGCCCGCGAGAATTCGGGGTTCGTGTGGGCGGGAGTCGGAGTCCATCCGATGGAATCCGCGATCGATCTAACCGATGCTGACGTCGAGCGGTTGCGCGAACTCGCCACCGAGCCAACGGTCGTCTGCGTCAGCGAGGTCGGCCTGGATCACCAGCCGGGAATGCCGGGCCGCTCGACGCAGGACCGCGGGTTCCGGCTGCAACTGCAGATCGCGGTCGATGCCGATCTCCCGGTGATCTTTCACAACCGCGACGCCGGAATGGAACCACTACGTGTCCTCGACGAGGAGCTGCAAGGCCGGGTCAAGATGGTCGCCCACTACTTCCAAGGACCTGCCGACTACGCACAAGCGTGCCTCGACCGCGGGATCTACTTCTCGTTGGCGAAGCCTATCCTGCGGCTGCCGGAGCTCCAGGACCTGGTCCGTGACCTCGTGCCTCTTGACCGAATCGTCCTCGAGACCGACGCCTTCCCGCAGCCGTTCAAGCGGAAGCGATCCAACTGGACCGAACCGTGGCAGGTGACCCAGGTGGCCGAAAAGGTCGCCGAACTCAAGTCCGTGGCGATAGAAGAGGTGGCGACGACCACGTCGGCCAACCTCGCGCGAGTGCTGGGCCGACCGATCGGGTCGACCGGGCCGGCCTGAATCACGGCGACCGCGCTTCAGCGCTCGATCGGCGCCTGTTCGTCACGCGACCACTGCTGGAACGACCCGTCGAAGTTCCGCGCTCGGTCGAACCCGAGGACCTTGAGGACGATAGTTGCGAGCGCCGCCCGCACGCCTCCCTGTCAATAAGAAACGACTTCCGACTCGGGAGTCACCCCAATCCCGGCAAGCAGCGTGAGCAGCTCGTCGGCAGGCTTCAGCGTTCGAGACTCCTGATCGATCAGCGCCGTCCATTCCAGGTGCACGGCCCCCGGGAGGTGGCCCGTCCGACCCTCTGGATTCCCGCGAGTGTTCGACCCGTCGTATTCATCCGGAGCGCGAACGTCCCAGATGACCGTACCCGTCTTGCCCACGCTCTCTCTCGCCAGGTCCAATCCGCAGTAGACGCCTTCATACGCGCGCGGGGTGAATTCCGCGGGGTCGGGCGACGAAGACTCAGTCGAGAGGGCGCGCTCCTCCGCTGCCCACTTCGCCAATCCGCCATCGAGCAGACGTGTATGGGCGTGCCCGTAGTACAGGAACCCCCAGGCGACGCGGCCCGCGGTCGGGCCGGCTTGGTCGTACACAACCAACGTGGTGTCGTCCCCCACTCCAATCGAACTCGCCAGATCGCGGAATCCGTCCGGTCCCGGGATTTCGACCGACCCATCCGGGCCGTAGAGTTGCATCCCCGGCAGATTGACCGCACCTGGGATGTGGCCTTCTTCGAACTGCTCCCGCGTCCGTGCATCAACGACGCGGACGTTCTCGTCGCCGAGGTGCTCTGACAGCCAATCGGTTTCGGTCAACAACTCCGGGTGCGCATACCCGCGTTCACGAACCGGCCTGGGACTCATATCTCCTCCGAAGAATCAGTCGACTTGTAAGGTCGTTTGTTCACTTGCGTGATCCAGATCGCGGGGTGTGTTCATGGGGATGCCCCGCGAGCGGACCGTTCCGCTTCATCGATCCGTTCGGCCTAGTATCCCCAGAGTACATATCCGTTTGGTTCTCGCTGGAAGCCGATTTCTTCGAGCAATGGACCGGCCGACGATCGAGTAATCGGTTGTTCACCTCACCGTTCGACCGTGATCCGTCGGCGCGCGCGGTCACCCGCAGGACCTCCGCGTCGAACCAGTACGGCCAATGACCGAAGTGTCTCCCGCAGATCTTCCGGACCCAGCGACACCAGCGGTGAGAGCACGCGGCCCGAGCCCTCCACGGCCAGGACCGGTTGTCCGTCCCAGAGTGCCAAATAGCTGCCCGCGACATGGGAAATGCTCAGGCGGCTTCCCATCGGGCCGGGCACCGGGTAGATCGTCCCGAACGGGCATGCCGGATCCATGAGGCTCATCAGCGAGGGCTTCCCCGATCGTGACCCCGAGGGCGCCCCGTCGCGCGACTGCCGTCTGAGTGCCTCGACCGCCTCGGGCGACGCGTACTGAACGCCGGAAAGGCCCGACAGAAAAAATCCCCTCCTGATGTCGCCGCGAGCCTCCAGGGTTCGAAACGCCTCCGCGATATCGCTCCACGGCGGTGCTTCGGGCTCGCCGCCGAGCATCTCGCGGGTCACGACCCCGTATCTATCGATCAGTAGGGACGCCCAGGCGAAGCCCACGTCCTCGGGCTCTGTCTCTCCGCGCGAGACCAGGCTCCACCGGCCATGTCCCACGGTCCTGGCGTCGGAAACGCGCTCCGCAACCCGCTGACGGAGCCACCTCGCGGGCCGTCGCCCGTATCCGGGCGAGCGACCGGTCGAAGCCGGTGTGGAGTCTGTTTCATCATTGCTCGGCAAGCCCCGAAAACCGCGCACTGGTTCGAAACTATCGTTCGTGGCCGTGCCAGCCCAGGCTAGCTCCCAGAGCGTTCGCGACAATTCCGGAAAGGGCAGACCGGTCGTCAGTTCGAGTTCAGGGAGGAACGCAGCGCCGCTCTGCCGGAGCGCGTCGACGACACGTTCCTGCGCCCCTTTCGTGGGTTGCTCCGACCCGGAGGCAGGATGGACCTCTCCACGCCGTTGGAACGAGATGCGCCTGCCGGACGGTCCCGCGCCGCCGCTCCCGAGCCAGAGGGCCTCTCCCCCGGACACCAAACGATCCAACCACTCGGATTGATAAGCGGGAATCCGCGCGGGGAGCACCTCCCGCTCCCACCGGTCCGCGTGGAGCGGCAAGGCGCGGAGCTAGCCGATGGTGCGACGAACGGAGTCCGGGCCATCGGAAGGAAGCGTTTGAACGAGCGTACGGTCTTCGCCGATCCCGTATCCCTGCCAACCGGCGAGGAACCGCGCGAAGGCCATGGCGTCGACAGGCTCGGCCTGTCGTCTCAATATCGACAGAGTCCTCCGGTGTATCTGGGCGAGTGCTTCCTCGTCACACCATTCCTGTTCATCACGACCCGGGGTGAACTCGCCTCGGGAAAGGCGTCCCTCAGCTTCGAGCCTCGTCAATGAGCGTTGCGCCAATCCCTGTTCTACGCCGAACCGCTCTGCCACGGCATCGAGTTGGAACGGGCCATGGGTCCGGACGTACCGTCGAACGAGCGTGTCCAGCGCCTGTTCGGCTTGAGCTGGGTCGGCCTGGTCCCTGGAGAGGGCCCAGTAGACCGCGTCGTCTTCGACCGCGATCCATCGCTCGACGACCGCGCCGTCCCCCGTCGGTGATCCAACGGCGACCTGGACGATACGACCACGTTCGGAAAGATCAAGGACCGCGGTTCCTGCGTCACCCTCGAAGCGCCCAGCGATCTCTTCGTCGGTGAGTTCGCCGACGTGCACCAGCACGTTGATCAGCTCGTCCGCAGTCCTTGCCCTCCAGCCATCTGCGCGTCGCTGGAGGATGTCCTCGACGCGTTCGATCGCCTCAGGCTCGAGAAGGTCCCGGAGTCCGTGCTCGTCCAGCACGTCCTTCAGCAATTCCCGACTCAGCGAGAGGAGTTGGCTACGACGCTCGGCCCTCGGCGCGTCATCTTCGTAGAGGTAGGAGGCCACGAAGTCGTAGAGGTGTCCCGCCGCGAACGGAGACGGGTATGGAGTCTCGACGTACGCCACCTTGACCTGCCCACGTTCGATATCGCGGAGGACCTGCCGCAGGCCACGGAGATCGAAGTAGTCCTCCAGGCATTCACGATACGCCTCCGCCAACACGGGGAACGACGGGTAGTCGCTTGCCAATTCGAGCAGGTCGCCCGCCCGCAGCCGTTGCAACCAGAGCGGGGTCCGTTTTCCGGGCAATGCCTTACGGAGCACCAGTGACCGCTCAGCGGCCTCACGAAATGCCGCTCCGAGCAGCGGTGAGCCCGCCAACTCCTCGGTGATCGATTCCTGGATCGACTCCGAACTCAGTGCCAGGAACGCCTCCAACGGCGGGGCGGCATCCGCGTCCGGCATCCGAAACAGGATTCCGTCGTCGTTGTACGCGACACTCACGGTGATCCCCAGAAAGGTGCGGAGCCGCGCTGTAAGCGCCATCGCCCACGGCGCATTGACCCGCCTCCCGAAGGGCGAGTGCAACACCATCCGGAGGTCACCCAACTCGTCACGGAACGACTCCAGCAACAGCTCCGTGTCCGTCGGCAGCACCCGCGTGGACTCCTCCTGATCGAGCAGGAACGTTCGGAGATTGGTCGCCGAGGCGTCGTCGAGCGCCGCCTCGCTCTTCGCCCAGCCCAAGAAGTCCGAATCGTGCAGCCGGCCCTGCGCCTCACGGGTGAACGCACCGATCCGGCGGCCCAATTCGTACGGGCGACCGAGGCCATCGCCCTTCCAGAATGGCGCGCTCGCCTGCTCACCAGTCGCGGGCGCGACGTGGACCCGATCCGGGCGGATATCCGTGATCCGCCACGACGCCGTCCCCAGCGCGAACACGTCGCCGATCTTGGCCTCGAAGACGAACTCCTCGTCCAATTCCCCCAGACGGGTTCCTTCGGTCGCATGGATGGCGGGGTAGTAGCCCCGCTCCGGGATGGTCCCGCCGCTGGTCAGTGCCAACCGCCCGGCGTTCGGAAGTCCACGCACCTCGGCTTCGACCTCGTCCCAGAACACCCTCGGCCGCAGGCCACCAAAGTCCCGAGCCGGGAACCGTCCCGCGAGCATCGCCAGGACGCTCTCTAGCTGCGCATCGGAGAGCCGTTCGTACGGGTATGCCTGTCGTACGAGACGCGCGAGGTCCGCGGTTGCCCACGTTTCGACGGAGACCATCGCAGTCACCTGTTGCGCCAGCACGTCCAAGCAATTCCGTGGCACCCGGATCGATTCGATGTCGCTTCGCAGCATCTCGCGCGCCACAGCCGCGCATTCGAGAACATCCCGTCGGTGCTTCGGGACGATCCGTCCGACGCTGGTCAGATCCAATAGATGCCCGGCCCTGCCCACTCGTTGGAGTCCATGGGCGACCGAGGCAGGCGACGATATCTGGACGACCAAGTCCACCGAGCCGATGTCGATCCCGAGTTCCAGGGAGGACGTCGCCACGAGCGCAGGGATCTCTCCTCGCTTCAGGGCCTGCTCGACGGCGAGACGCCGCTCCCTGGAGATGCTCCCATGATGGCTCTGGGCGAGTTCGGCCGGGGCGATCTCGTTCACCAGGCCGGCCACCTTCTCCGCCTGGGCCCGGTCGTTCACGAAAACGAGGCTCGACTCCCGGTCCGCGACGAGGTCCAGAACGGTGCGCGCAATTGACGGCCACGCCGTATTGCCGGGTATCTCACGGAAGTCGGCGACCGGCGAGACGACCCGGACATCGATGTCCTTCCGTCCCCCGGCGTCGACGATCGCCACGGGTCGAGGCACGAGACCGCGTTTCCGACCCCGGCCTTCCTCCTCGGAATCCGTCGATTCGACCTGGCCGCCGAGGAACCGGGCCGCCTCTTCGAGCGGTTTCACGGTCGCCGATAGCCCGATCCGCTGCAGCGGTTGCTCCGTGATCTGCTCTAGCCTCTCCAACGAAAGCGTGAGGTGTACTCCGCGTTTCGATTCCATCAGCGCGTGGACCTCATCGACGATGACCGTGCGGACCGTCGTCAGGATCCGCCGTGCCTGTGGTGATGTGAGGAGCAGATACAGCGACTCCGGGGTCGTGATGAGTACGTGAGGTGGTCGGCGGAGCATCGCCTGCCGTTCGGCCTGGGGCGTGTCGCCCGACCGGGCTGCACGAGTCAACTCCGGCAGCGAGGCGCCGGATGCCTCCGCCCGTACCCCCTCCAGGGGTACCTCTCGAGGTTGCGGTGGATGTCGTTCCCAAGCGCACGGAGCGGCGAGATGTAGAGCACCTGGACCCCGGAGATGTCCTCCCCGTCCAGTGCCCGTGACCACAGGTCGTTCAATCCCCAGAGGAACGCCGCGAGCGTCTTCCCGGATCCGGTCGGGGCCGTGATCAGCGCGTTCTTCCCCTGCTGGATCACCGGCCACCCCATCTCCTGGGGCGGCGTTGGTTCACCCAGCGCTTTTTGAAACCAACGGCTCACCGCAGGAAGGAACGGGGCCAGCGAATCACCGGGCATGGGCGCTACCTCCGCCCGAACTGTTTCTCGAGCTGCGAGGAACTGAGATGAACCATCGTCGGCCTCCCGTGCGGGCACAGCCGCGGGAAATCCGCCGCTTCGAACTGGCGCAACAAGCCGTCCATCTCTGGCAGCGTCAGGACCTGGCCCGCTCGAACGGTGCTGTGACAGGCGACCGTCGCGGCTATCCGTCGTTCGTGAAGCGTGAATGCGTCTGACTCACGATCGTTTTCTTCCGGGCCAAGGGGTTCCCCGCTGGATCCGTCCAGCACCTCGACCAGCGTCGGCACGGCCTCGCCCTCTCGCAGGGTCCCCGGTACGCCCCGGAGCAGCAACGAACCCTCGCCGAACGGGTCCCAGCGGAAGCCATACGCCTGGAGCAACTCGCGCAACTCCTCGACCGAACTCTCCTGTCTGCGCGTGAGCGACACCGTCAGCGGCATCAATAACGCCTGTACCGGCCGTTCGGCTCCGGGGTCTCCGTTCAGCAACCGGTCGAACACGAGGCGTTCATGCGCGGCGTGCTGGTCGATCAGGTACATACCGTCGGGGCCCTCGGTGACAATGTAGGTGGTGCCCACCTGCCCGACCGGTCGAAGCACGACCCGTTCTTTCGTCACTGGCTTCCCCAGGTGATTCGATTGGCCGGAATCCTGAGTGTCGACCATGACTGCCTGCTCGGGCGGTGGAACGGATGGCGGCGCTTCCAGGACGACGTCGCTATCCGGCGGTGCGGCTGGCACGAATTCAGCGCCCTGAGGGTCGGCCAAATCGATCGCCGACAACGCATCGTGTGCGACCAATGTCGCCCGGAGGGAACGTTGGACCGCGGCGAAGACCTCGCCTTCACGGCGGAACCGAACTTCTGCTTTCGTCGGGTGAACATTCACGTCGACGTCGCCCGGTGGTACCTCTACAAACAGCACCGCCATCGCGTGTTTCCCTCGGGGAAGGACCTCCCGATACGCGTCCGCCAGGCTCGCTGACAGGACCCGGTCCCCGACGGCCCTTCGATTCACGAAGAACTCCTGCCGGTCACGACGGCTTCGGACCAAGTGTGGCGGCCCCGCATACCCGGTCACTCGCGTTCGCCCAACGGTCATCTCTTCGATCAGGAACAGGCCTTCGGCTGCGTCTGCGCCCCACGCCTCCAACAGGACGTCCCGATGCTCCCCGCTCCCCGGCGAGTGAAACCCGAGCCGGCCCTCCGTCAGGAGACGGAAGGAGACTTCCGGATACGCCAACGCGTACTGCGTCACGACATGCAGACACCGGCCGCCCTCGGCCGCAGGGGACCGCAGGAACGAGAGTCGAGCGGGCACGGTCCGGAATAGATCTCGTACGAATACCGACGTCCCGACGGGAGCTCCCTGGCTACCGAGATCAGTGACCCCTTCTCCGCTCACTTGGATGAACGCACCAGCCTGCGCCTCGCCCTGACGCGAGACGACCGCCATCCGGGATACCGACGCAATCGACGCCAGCGCCTCGCCCCGAAAACCGAGCGAGTGCACGTCCCAGAGGTCGCGCGCCTGCTCGATCTTGGACGTGGCATGCTTCGTGACCGCGAGTTCGAGTTCGGGCTCCGATATTCCATCCCCGTCGTCCGTGACCCGGATGAGGGACAGCCCACCGCCCTGAAGTTCGATTTCGACCCGCGACGCGCCCGCATCCAGCGCGTTTTCGATCAACTCTTTGGCGACAGACGACGGGCGCTCGACAACCTCGCCCGCGGCGATCTGGGCCGTCACGTCGACACCAAGCAGGCGGATGGGCAAGGCGACCGCCCTCGAACATGTGTGTGTTACGTCTCGGGGAGCAACTGGAAGGCGTAGCTTAGCGCATATGTTCCGTTTTTCGTGAGAAGCGAAACACTATGGATCAAGGTCAACCTCCGCCTGTTTCCTCAGTTCATAGAGTTTCGCCAAAGCCTCCAGGGGCGTCATCTCGTTCAGGTCCAACGCGAGCAACGTTTCTTCGATTCGGGATGGAACTCGAGAGGAGCTACTTTCACGGTTCTCACCGGGCGGCGCGATGAGGTCGAACAGCATGGGTTGTTGGCCCGCAGGGTCCCCGGCTGTCGGCGCTTCCTCGAGCCGTTCCAGCATCTCGCGGGCTCTGGCGACCACCGATTTCGGCAACCCGGCGACCTGGGCGACGTGGATGCCATACGACCGGTCCGTG
>CAZIBZ010000228.1:0-9379 GCA_964537445.1 uncultured Dehalococcoidia bacterium
TGTGCTCGGCACTCCCGAGGTGTTCAACCTGCCGACGGTTCGACGTGCCTCCATGCCCGCGATCGGTGGCATCGCCAACGCCCGCTCTCTGGCTCGCTTCTATTCGGCTCTTGCCCCCGCCGCTTCGGATGAAAGCCCTCGCCTCCTCTCAGACGGCGCCCTTCGCGAGGCGACGAAGCTCGTCACCGACGCCGAGGACCGAGTCCTTGGGGTCCCGGCCCGCAAGTCCATGGGCTACGTCCTCGGCGGGCCGAACGTCGCTTCCGGCCAGCGCATCACGTCCTTTGGCCACGGCGGCATCGGTGGCTGCATGGGCTTCGGCGATCCCGAACACCGCTTCGCCTACGCCCTCACCAAGAATCGCCTCACCGTCGCGGCACCCGAGGACAACCTCTCCTTCGCCGTCGCCCGTGAGGTCCGGGAGGCGCTCGGTATCCCCGAGGTGTGAGCGGCGCTCAGGCCTGCCGTTCGAATCACATAGCGTAAAAACCAACGCAGGGCGTGGCTCGGGTGAGCCACGCCCTGCGTTCCAGATCGCTTCGGACTGAGAAACCCTACGGTCGGTTCTTCCCGAACACCACGTGCCCGTTGGTCTGCGGCAGTACGCACCCCGCGATGCCAAGCTCCGCCTTCACGGTCACCTGCCGGTCCCCGGCGGTTCCGCGCAACTGTTCGATCGTGTCCGTGAAGATCGCCGTCCGCGTCCGTCCGGTCCCGCTGTTCCCACCACTCGTCAGGAAGGGGTGTGGCCCTTCGGAGGTGATGTCACCCTTGTAGAACTCCAGCGATTCGCCTTCCTTCACGCCGTGCCAGCCGAATGCCTCGAGCCACGTCTGCGTGAACAACGTGAACCCGTCGTACGGGTTGAAGATGTCGATCTCATCGATCGCAAGGCCCGCGCCCTCAAGCGTCTTCCGAGCCTCGAGTCCGCACCACTCCTGCGACTCGTCCAGCGTCTGCACCGTGCTCCGGTGCGCCGCCTGGTGCTCCGCGTGGTTCCAGATGTAGACGGGCGCCTGCTTCATGTCCTGGGCCTTCTCGGCCGTGGTCATCACGTAGCAACCCGCCGCGTTGACCGGCCGGTCGTTGTCGAACAGGTTCAGCGGCGCGTTGATGTATCGCCCGTTGACGTAATCCTCCAGCGTGAACGGCTCCGGCTCGTGGAGCGTGTAGTACCCCCACGGCACCTTCAGACCGTTCCGCCGAGAGTTCACGACCAGGTGCCCGACATCGTCGTGGCTCCCGCCGTACCGGCGCGTGTACTCGTTGAACTGATACGCGTACGTCGACCCGCCCGTGAACCCCCAGATGTTGTTCCACTTCAGCGGACCCTTTGCCCGGGTATCCGTGTCTTGGTGGTATCGACCCTCGACGTTCCCTGTCGGGTACAGCATCAGTACCGTCGACGCCTCGCCCCGCGCGATGGCCTCGGACGTGTATCCCCAGAGGAGCCCGATCTGGCCGACTTCGTTGCTCGCGAACCGCAGCTTCGCCGGGTCTATCCCAAGCCCGCGCGCCAGCCACTCCGCCGTCACCTTCGTGATTCCGTCCTCGGAGTCATACGGAGCGTCGAAGTACTCGCGCGAAGGCCCCCAGGTATCCCCGAGCGGGCCCGGGGCAGAGATGATCCCGTCGACGTCGTCGATCGGGATCCCGGCATCCTCCATCGCGTTCTTTGCGGCGAGGATCGCGTAGGCGCCGAGGCTCGTATCGAAATCCCCCGTCTCCCAGCGTCGGTCGACCGGCGAGTGTCCGATCCCAGCGACCGCCACCCTCGCACGGTCTTCCCAGACCCCGTCACCAACCTTGTCGCGGCGCCATCCTGCCAGTGTCGTCGTGGTCATGTGTTATCCCCTCTTTGGATCAAGAACAGATGTGGTTGGACGTGACTTCCGGGCCTAGGAAACGACCTGCCACTCCGGGACCAGCATGCCTGGCTCGACCTCTTCGAAGATCAATTCGACGTTCGCGCCCACCGGCACCTGGTCCACCGCCACACCCGGAAGGTGCGAGAAGAACTTGATATCGGGGTCCTCGGCCAACTCGATGATCGCCGTGTTGAACGGCTGGTTCTCCTTCAGCACGACCACTCTGGTGTCGTACTGGACGCACCATCCGTTCACGCGCCCCTTGCCCTCGACCTCTTTCCACTCCAGGTGGTCCGAGGATCCGCAGGCGGTGCACCGCGCGATCGGCGGCATCTGCATTCGATTACATTCGGTGCAGTTCTGGATCGCGAGACGCCGTTCGTTGATGGCGTCCCAGAATCCCTGATCTGTCTCGTCCGGCACCGGTACAGGTTTTGGCATTGTTCTCACCTACCCCCTTGATGGTGACCCGCATAGTGCGCGGCGACGGCGACACGGTCAAGCACGATTCGTACTGGCTACCCTTGCGGCTCGTTCGCGTTCAACTCCGCCACGATCTGCTCGGCGAAGTCGGACGGCCCACGAACGGCCACTCCTCGCAGGAGAACCGTGGTCATATCTGTTTATCCGATTTACATCAGGTTGACACTCCCGAAATCCAACCAATATTCTCGCCGGGCCGGAAGGCCATGCCGGGGGGTCATGGGCTTTCTGTCCATCGTGTTGAAACGCGGCAACCGCGCTGCTTGACCGGATGACAAAGGCTGAATTGATGAAGGGGGAGAGATGCCAAGACCCATTGTTCCTGTACCGGACCCATCGAACAAGGCGTTCTGGGACGCCTGCAATGAGAAGCGACTGACGGTGCAGTACTGCACGGCGTGCGATCGCCGGCAGTTCCCGCCGGAGGCCGTGTGCCGAAACTGCCGTTTCCCGTTCCATCTCACCATGAAGGAGACGAGCGGCCGCGGGACGATCATCGGCTACTCGATCACGTACGACTCTCGGATCGTGGCCTGGCACGAGCACCAACCCTTCAACAACGCCATCGTGGCGCTGGAAGAGGACCCGGTGATCAACTTCCATTCGAACCTGCCCGGCGTGGCCGTCGATGAGGTGCCGGTTGGTGCCACGGTCGAGGTCATCTGGGAGGACGCCGAAGGGCAGTTGGTCCCCGAGTGGAAGGTCGTTTCCTGACCCTCGGCAACCCACGAAGACCGGTACTGAACGCGTGAGGAGACACATTTATGACGACGATCAAAGAGAACGGCTGGGAGCGGAGCAGGGACCCGGTTGGCATCTGGGAACACCGCGGCAAGGTCGCGCTGGTCGGTCGGGGACACTCGCCCACGGACCGCCGCTGGGACGGTGAGGATCTCACCAAGACGCTTGGTGCGTACACGATGCTCGCGGCAGAGCGAGCGATGGAGGATGCCGGCATCACCATCGACGATGTCGATGGCGTCGTCACATCTGCCGGTGGTCAGGGGAATGGTGCACCGCTCAGCGATGTCTGGGCGCCACGCCCATTCTTCGACCCGCCGTACGACTCGGAAGACGGTCTCACCAGCGTCACCGCCGAATGGCTGACGCAACAGATGGGGCTGAAGAACGTCAAGTACACGCACTCGCAGGGCGGGCCCATCTGGAACCTGATCGGCCTCGCCGCCCAGGTTGTCGGTGACGGTAAGGCTTCTACAGTGCTGGTCCCGTACCCCAATGGCAACCTTCCTGGGCGTTATCACCAGACGCCCGGAAACCAGGTCGGTGGCCCGGCGCAGTGGGCGAGCACCTGGGGCTGGGGCCTCTCGGGCCAGGGGTTCAACTTCGAACAGTACTGCCGGAAGTACGGCTCGGACCACGATGCGATGGCGCCGTTCGTCGTCCAGGAGCGAGCGAATGGCCTCCTCTGGGAGCCCAGCTACTACGCGCAGCACGAGCCCGGCGAATTCACGGTCGAGGACTACCTCAACGGTCGCATGATCGCCAAGGGGCTGAGCATCTTCGATTGTGACCGGCCGGTGCTCGCGGCCGCCTGCTACGTCGTTACGACGGCGGAGAAGGCGAAGGACATGGCGCAGAAGCCCGTGTACATCCTCGACCACACGGAAAGCGCGTTCCAGCCGCGGAGCCTCGTCCAGACGCTGGACGACACCGAGGAATGGACGGACGTCCAGGCGCAGCGCTCGTACGCTGGTTCTGGCCTGAAGCCCGAGGAGATCGACATCTTCGCCCCGTACGACGGGTTTGCGGTGTTCACCCAGTACTTCTTAGAGGCCTTCGGGTGGCGCGGCGTCAAACGCGGTGAGGCCCATGACTTCTACGCCGGTGACATCAGCCTCAAAGGGCCGAACCCGCTGAACTCTGGTGGCGGCAACATGGGGAGTGGCCGTATGCGGACCGTGTTCATCACGGACCCGATGGAACAGCTCCAGGGTCGCGCGGGTGATCGACAGGTCAGCATCAAGGCCGAGACCGCTGTCACCATTGGCGTGCTTCCCGTCACCGCTGGTGTTCTGGCAATGAGCACCAGTCCCGACTAAGCTAGTCGTCGGATCAGAAGCCGGGCGCGGCGGCCCGTCCCATGGGTCGCCGCGTTCCTGTGTCAAAAACGGGAGCATGCATTGACCATTCTTTTGAGCTTCGACATCGACGGGACCCTCGAGATGGGAGACCCGCCCGGCGGTGTCACCGCGGATATGGTCCGACACGCGCACGAGTTAGGATTCATCGTCGGCAGTTGCTCGGACAAGCCGCTGAGTACACAACGAAAGATCTGGGAAGATATGGAGATCGAGCCCGCGTTCGTCTCCGCCAAGCACCAGCTCGGCATGGTCAAAGAAAAGATCCCAGCTGACGAGTACTTCCACATGGGTGACCGGGATACCGATTTTCAAGCCGCCAAGGACAACGACTTCGGTTTCTGGTGGCACTACGAAGCCGAAAACCAGCCCTGGCTGGAGATGAAACCCTAACTCCACCCCGCTCCCGGCCCCACGAATGATTCGGCTGCCCGCCCGCCGCCGTCCCGAGCGAAGCCGAACGAGTCAGACCCAGGTCCACCAACCGCGCCTGCTCCCCGTATGACGCCACCACCTGTCCCGAAACAGGCGTCAGACGATGATCAGCGGGACGGTCATTTCCTCAGGAGTCAGCCCGGAGTGGTGAGACGCCTGAAGCGAAAACCCGGGTCGCGATCCAGGTAGTACGTACTCGACAACGTCGCTCCCCAGTGAGATACAGATGATGTCGCCGACCCGTGCCCGCGTCTCGTCTGACATTGGGTCCGGCCCAAACAGCCTCGCCTCATCGACTTCATCGACCGTGAGCACGACGAATCCCTCGCCAAGTTTTCGGCGAAGCACGTCGGCTGCCTCCTTCTCCAACCCACTCCGGACATGGAGATACATCACGCGCGCATCGCCCGATGGCGGGTGCCGGAGGAACCGGCCGAGGTCGGCCGCACCCAACCGGCGCCTGCGCGGGACTGGCACTTCCAGGTGGCCGTGGTCCGCGGTCAGAACGATCCGTGCCTTGTCGCCGACCCGTGAAGCTAGCCCTTCGACCTCGCCGTTCAGAACTCGGGTCGCCCTTGCCACCTCTGGCCCGCGAAGCCCATATGCATGTGCCTCGGAGTCGACGTCCGGCCAGTACACGTGGGTGATCGTCCGGCCGCCAGACCGCATCACCTGTTCTTGGACGATCGCCATCGCGTCCGCCAACGAGCCGAAACCACGGTGGAGTGCCCGACCACTGAAGTAGTTCGAGTACACGCTGTCCGCGATTCGTTCCGGGAACAGGGCGAGCCCGTCCCGCCCGGCACTTCCAAACTGTGAATGGGCGGGAAACGCCGCACGCGGGGTGACGCCGATCTCCTGCAATGGCCGTCCACCGCCTCTGGAAATGAACGGCAGGATCTTCGCCGTCGACATCAGCTCCGGGAGGTGCGTGTACAAGCCCGTCACTGCGTGCTGTCCCGGCCACAGACCGGTGGCAAGGCTCGTCAGAGAAACGGCGGTCGTCGAAGGAAACGGCGTTCTCAAAGTTCCGACTGTGTTCCGCCGCAGGAAGGAATCCTCGGGAAGTAGCTGCTCGAGCATCGACCCACCCAGGCCGTCCACCACGATGGAGACCAATTGGCCCGCCTCCGCCAATCCCATCAGGTGCTCGCCCGCCCCCGTCGATTCGTGAGCAGAATCGGTCCCACCATTGATCGCTCGGGCCAGGTCAACGAGGTTCGGCACCTCGGAGTCCGGGCGCAGCAGTTCACCCGAGTCGAAGGCGGCGAGTAGACGGTCGAGATCGTTCATCGTGATTGGTGGCCAGCCCCCTGGCGGCCGTGAACAGTATCCGGGGCCACCCCCGCTTCCGCCATGCCGGACTAACCTGAATCCAGACCTGAACTGACCATGAACCCCGCCGACCTGAGAAACGAACTCGGCAAGCCGTACGAGTTCTACACCATCACCGAAGCGGTCGAACACGCCAGGCTGCTCGACGGACTCGAAGGTCCTGGAGTCATCGGGTTCTCGGTCGCTCCACAGGACTCCTCGGCAGATCGGTGGCGGGTTGTCGTCTGTGCCCGTGACCAACAGGGGATACTCTCCATCCTCGCTGGCCTATTCACTGCGTTCGGCGTCGATGTCGAACGGGCCGATGTGTTTACGGTCGCCGCCGCGCTTGGGCTGACGGACGATCGGAGTCCGCGCAGGGGTCGGTCTCGCACACGCGGCAGCCGGGCAGGCGTTGATCGCCCGACCGTGCTCGACATCTTCGACGTCACCATCTCCGGCGATAACCGAGACTTTCCTTGGCCAGAGATAGAACGGGACCTTCGCAGCTACGTCCGAAAACTCGCGGACGGGAGCGTTGACGGGTTCGCGAAGAGGTCGTCGATCGTGTGAGTTCCGTCCTCGGGCGATCGAACGCGCGCGACGGCGGGCTGCTGGCTCCGGCGGTCGTCGATGTCAGCGACGATGGGGACGGATCAACCCGCCTATCCATCCGCTCCGGCGACACACCGGGATTCCTGTTTGCCTTCGCCAACGCGCTCACCGCCCTCGGCGTGAACATCCGGCGCGCCGAGGCGCGAACGGTCGACGACGAGGCACGCGACACTTTCTGGGTCACCGAACCCGGCGGCGGCCCCATTGTCGGCCCGGGCCGTCTTGCTGCCCTGCGCACCGCCGCGGCCATGATTAAGCGGTTCACCGAGTTGCTACCCGCCTCGCCGAACCCCTCCCAGGCCCTCCGTCAGTTCAGCGCGCTCGCTCACCAGATGCTCTCTCGGCCTGACTGGACACGTGAGTTGCGCGACCTCGAATCGCGAGCGACGCTCCAGCGGCTGGCCGAGATGATGGGAGTCTCCGAGTTCCTCTGGGAGGACTTCCTCCGGATCCAGCACGACAACCTGTTCCCGCTGCTGACGGACTCCAGCCAGCTTTCAGAGCGGCGAGGGATCGAGGAACTCCGAGCATTGTTGGATCAGACCCGCGCCACGTCGACTTCCAATGCCGACGCCGTTTCGCGTCTCAACGACTTCAAGAACCGCGAGATGTTCCGGAGCGACCTGCGGCACATCGGTCGAAGGATGGACTTTGCGGCGTTCTCGGCCGAGCTGACCGACCTCGCGGAGGTCGTGGTGGCTGGTGCATGTCGCCTCGCGTACGAGGATCTCGCCTCGCGATACGGTCGGCCGATGATCGACGATCGACGTCCCTGCCCCTGGGTCGTGTGCGCACTCAGGAAGGCCGGGGGCCGCGAACTCGGGTTCGGGTCTGACATAGAGTTGGTCTTCGTGTATCAGGGCGAGGGGACCACCGAAGGGGAAAAAGTCGACAACTTCCGATTCTTCGGCGAACTGGTCCGGACGCTCGCGGAGTCGGTTCAGGGCCGTCGCGAAGGGATCTTCCAGATCGACCTCCGACTTCGACCCCACGGCAGCGCCGGCAGCCTGGCGGCCTCCCTCGACGGATTTCGTTCCTACTACTCGCTCGACGGAGACGCCCGGCAGTTCGAGCGCATGGCACTGGTCAAGCTCAGGACCATCGCGGGCGACCAGGGGCTCGGTCGTCAGGTCACCGAGGCTCGTGATCAATACGTGTACTCCAACCTCCCGATCGACCTCCTCGACATCGTCCACATGCGAGAACGGCAGGCAGACGAATTGGTCGCACGGGATCGCGCCAGCGCGAAACACAGCGCCGGAGGGATCGTCGACGTCGAGTACTTCGCTCAGGCGAAACAGATACAGGCTGGCGCCGCCGACCCCTCCGTCCGTACGCCGAACACCGCCCTTGAGCGACTCGCGGAAGCAGGCGCGCTCGATCGAGGTCGCTCCGAAACCCTCCGATCTGCATACGGGTTTCTCCGGCGCCTGATCGACGCCCTCAGGATCGTCCGAGGCAACGCGAAAGACCTCACCATCCCCGACCCCGGATCCCGAGAGTTCGCGTACCTGGCGCGCCGCCTCGACTATGACTCAACGGAAGACCTCCAAAACACCATCGAGCGCCACATGACGGCCGCATCCACGGTCTGGACCGACTGGACCGAAACCACCACCACCGCTACGCCCAACTGATCGCCTTCCCCGTCTTGGGCTCCCTCTCCCTGAACCGATCGGAGGGTGTTCGGACCGACAACAACCCAACCGCAATCCCTCCCACGTCTCAATCGCAACGGGTCACCCCTAAACTGGCGCACAGACACCACATGACCACTCCGAACCGCACCGACCCGACCCCATCCCCGGGCCCGTTCCCCAAGTCGTACTGGGTCATCCCGGGCCAGCTCCTCGCGGGGTACTACCCCGGCGACCTCGAACCGGCGAACCAGACCGAGAAACTGACACGCCTCCTCGACGCCGGCATCACCAACATCGCCTGCCTCACCGAGGAAGGCGAACTCGATCCGTACGAACCGGAGTGGTTCGCGATGGCGACCAAGCGTGGCATCCCGGTGACGTGGGCGCGCTTCCCGATCCCGGACCTGACCGCACCGCGCAGACGGTTCATGAGCGCAACGCTTGATGCTGTCGACCGTGCGCTCGCCGAGCGCAGACCCACATATGTCCACTGTTGGGGCGGGCGCGGTAGGACCGGCTCCGTCGTCGGCTGCTACCTGACCCGCCACGGCATCGCCACGGGCCAGAACACCATCGATCACATCGACGCGCTTCGAGGCGCGGAAGCGAAGCTCTGGACCTCCCCCGAGATGCCCGACCAGATCGCCCTCGTCATCTCGTGGCGCAGCGGGGAATAGCAGGGCGTGACGCTCAACCGTACCCGGTTCTGTACCCCCGACAATTACGAATAGCTCTCGCGGCGTAAGGTTGGAGTTCACCGGACCCACCGTTTCCACCCACTCCCACGGAGCCCAGCACTGAACCCGTTCCGCAATCGCCCCTACTTTGGCTACTACGTCGTTGCGGCGCTCTTCCTCGCCGAGATCGCCGTCACCGGCGTCAGTTTCTATTCCTTCTCGCTGTTCATTCGCGTCTGGCAGGACGA
>CAZIBZ010000229.1:0-3718 GCA_964537445.1 uncultured Dehalococcoidia bacterium
CCGATCACCGATGGAACCTTTGTGTATGCCGGTGGATTCGGAGGTTCTCTGTACGCGATTCGTTTGAACACCGATCTGGGGTTAGGCGTCGTGGCCGGACAGGAAGCCTGGAGGTTCGCCGGTGACTCTGCCTTCGTGGGAGGGCCGGCGTTGGCCGGAAACCTCATAGTGATCGGGAGTGAGGACGGGACGCTGTATGGCGTCGAGCCTCCGACTGGCTCTGGCGTGACCGGGACCGCTCGATGGAGTTTCTCGACGGAAGGTGATATCTGGTCTACGCCCGCCATCGTCGATGGGTTGGCAATCGTGGGCACCTTGGACGGAGTGCTGCACGCGGTCTATGCGCAAGACGATCCGGTCACCGGTGGCCGAGCAGGCGAAGAAAAATGGCAGGTCACCACGGGCGCAGGTATCGGTGTCCGTCCGCTCGTCGATGACGACACAGTGTATTTCGGATCGTTCGACTCCAAGGTCTACGCGGTCGACGTCGACGACGGGTCACCGCGATGGCTTGAACCGTTCGACACAGGCAACTGGATCTGGGCGGAAATGCTGCTGCACGAGGGCAGACTCTACGTTCCTTCGTTGGACCACAATCTCTATGTTCTTGATGCATCGAGTGGAACCGAGTTCCGCGACCGGCGGGTCGAGACGGGGGGCGCGATTCGAGGGGCCCCAGCCCTTGTTGCAGAGAACTTCATCCTCATAGCAAACGAGGAAGAAGAGACATGGTGGATCGATATCTCCACCGGCACTTCAAGGGCCGGAATCGCGCTGACGTCGCCGGTGTATGCACCAGTGTCATCGATGGGAGCAAATGGCCTGATCTATGCACAGAATGGCCGGCTTTACCGCGTGGCGCCCGCGGCACGGCAGCCGGTTCAAATCTACCCGCAGAGCGACTGATAGCCGTGAGCAGACAACACGAGGGCATCCAGTGGAGCTGATCGGCGACATCTTCGTGATGCTGATGCTGCGTCCGATGCTGAACGCGTTGATGATCCTGTACGGACTGCTGGCCGAGAACATGGCGGCGGCCATCATCGCGCTGACAATCCTGGTCAAGGTCGTCTTCTTTCCGCTGACGCTCCGACAGTTCCGATCGACGGCTCGGATGCAGGGCCTGCAACCAGAGATTGAGAAGCTGCGGGCCCGGTACAAGGACGAGCCCCAGGAGTTGAACCGCCGGATGTGGCGGCTCTACCGGGAATCCGGTGTGAGCCCGCTCGGTTGCCTGGGCCCGATGGTTCTCCAATTCCCGATCATGATCGGACTCTATTACGCGATCATCAAAGGTCTTGGCAACCTGCCAGGGGCGTTTGTCTATCTATCGCAGCGACTCTATGACTGGAACCCGGTTGGTGCCGAAGTCCTCCCGCTCGATACGAACTGGGGTCCGATTGATCTTGCACTCAACGGTTCAGAGGCTGGAGTCTATGGAGCGATCCTTGCCCTCCTAGTTGCGATCTCGACATGGGCGCAGCAGAAGATGATGTCGCCCCCGGCCGCTTCCGGGCAGCAGCGTCAGCAACAGCAAATGATGCTGTTCTTGTTCCCGGTCATGCTGGGGTTCTTTGCCTTTACTTTCCCTTCTGGGCTGGCCCTATACTGGTTCGTTTCCAATGGCATCACCGTGGGGATGCAGGGGTTCACCACCGGCGGTTTTAGCAATCTCCGCATCGGCCGGCGTGCCCCTTCGGCAGTGCCTGCCGCCGCGGTAATCGAATCGAGGACTGAGGATGGAGCAGGGCCCGCTGGAGACGACGGGGAGGACGGTTCAAGAAGCAGTCGAAGCCGGGCTTCTACAGCTAGGAATCGACCTCGAAGACGCAGACGTCGTCGTACTTAGCGAGGGCCGGGGAGGAATCCTCGGCATCGGCTCCGAGCAGGCCAGGGTCCAGGTTTCGGTTAGAGAAGAAGACCCCGCGCCATCTCGAGATCAGCGACCGCCTCGCGAAGAGATTACGTTCGTAGATGACGAAGATGCTGAGCGCGCGCGCGAGATCGTCGAGAACCTGCTCAACCTGATGGATGTCGAGGTTGAAGTCGACATCTACAACCCCAGCAGTGACCCGAATGCCAACGGAACCGGTGGCCCGGTCGTATTCGATCTGTTCGGGGAGGACGCAGGGCTCTTGATCGGACGCCGTGGGGCGACGTTGCATGACCTGCAGTCGATCGTGACCACAATGGTGAGCCGGACCCTCGGACACTACATCCCGCTCCGAGTAGACGTCGAGGGCTATCAGCAACGCAGGCTCGACCGGGCCGAGCAGCTGGCGCTCCGTGCGGCGGAACGTGTCGAGGATCGACGCAGATCCATCACGCTTGATCCGATGACGCCGGCCGAGCGAAGGATCGTGCATACGACCCTGGCTGACAACGAAGAGGTCGAAACACAGAGTTCGGGCGAAGGTGAGGAACGCCGCGTGACGATCTCGCCACGTGGTGGAGAGGCTCCAGAAGCCCGGGGAGGCGGTTATGGCGGGCGCCGCGGTGGACGCGGGAGAGGACCCAGGCCAGGCGCGCGCTCCGATCAACAGCGACACCCGGCTCCGAGTTCCCCGCCTTCCCAGCAAAGCGCACCGCCGCGCCCAGCATTCGATGAAGAGCTAGGACCGATGGCAGATGACGAGGATGAAGAGTAGAGGCTCGACCCACTCCACGTTCTCCAACGCGCTCCAATGATCTCGCCGGTGGTCCCGAATTTCGTGGCGGTTGGTCACGTGACCATAGATCTCCAGGGCGGTGGACCGACCTGGAGACCCGGGGGGTCCGTTTCCTACGCTGCTTCGACCGCCGCCCGACTTGGCCGGCATGCGGCGGTGGTCACGAGTTGCGAAGAGAACCTTTCACTCGAAGACTTCTTCACGGGAGACGTACAGATCTCTCGGACACCGGCAACGACCACGACGACGTTTCGGAACGAGATGCTTGTAGAGGGCAGGCGCGAGCGTTACGTGTCTGCGAAGGCCGAGAGACTGGACGTCGAACACGTCCCCTTCGATTGGCTCGACACGCAGATCCTCCTGGCGGCACCCGTCCTGGACGAAGTGGACCCAACGATACTGGGGCGCTTCCGCCGCTCCCTTGTCGGTGCGGTTGGGCAAGGGTGGCTGAGACGTTGGAGCGGAGCGGCGGATACCCCTCTTGGACGAGGAGACCTGAGTTCGATCGAGGCGATCCCACCCGTCGGCGCGTTGTTGGTATCAGATGAAGATTTCGAGGGAGCGCTGTCCGATCTACCAGAGGTGCTCGAAGGATTGACGCCGATCGCGGTGGTGACCCACGGCGTCGCTGGGGCTGACCTGTTCTGGAGCGGGGAGTGGCGGCCGGTCCCGGCTTTCCGGGCCAGGGAGGCCGATCCGACCGGCGCCGGCGATGTGTTCGCCGCTGCATTCCTGGTACGTTTGTCGGAAACCAGAGACCCGGTGGGCGCGGCCCGCTTCGCGTCCGCCGCGGCGTCTCTTTCGGTCGAAGCGACCGGTCCGCTCGAGAGCGCACCGTCGAGGGAAGCGATTGAGCGTAGGATTGAAGTAGGGGAACGCTGACTCGAAGACGGAGTTGCGTCATGCGTGTCGGGATCCTACTGATGTTCGTCGGCGCGGCCGCGCTTCTCGCTTACGTCGGCTTTCTCTCGGTTCGATTCTTTTTCACCGATGCTGACATTCCAGTGATCGTGCGGCTGGGGGTTGGCGCGGTCACGCTGGGCGTTGGA
>CAZIBZ010000230.1:0-4506 GCA_964537445.1 uncultured Dehalococcoidia bacterium
GAACGCCAGGAGCGCCACGCTGCCCGCTTGCAGCCCCGCCCATATCGCGATCACCCCCTCCCCAAGGTTGTAGAGGAGCGTGAACAGCACCAACCCTTTCGCGGTCGTGATCATCTGCTGCCTGCGCGCTTCGTATCGGAACCCAACATGGCGTCCAGTTTCCTCTCTATCCCTCCAGACTGGTAGGTTAGACCGCAGGAACAGCCACGTAAAAAGCAAACCGGCTGCGTTCTGTGAAGTTTCTGCGGGGATGATTTAGCCCCAGGGGCGCGGTCATGCGTTCGCGAACGGGATCGCTACGCTTCTCGGGCGCTGGATCAAGGCACCCTCCCCGGTCGTTTGGATCCTGACGGTGATCGTCGCTGCCGCGCGAAAGACCCTGTCGCCCGACTGCCCTACAGTGGTCTCTCTGGCTTGACCGGGTTTTGATTCGAGCGATCAGATCGGCGGTAGGGGGTTCGTGTGAAGATCGGCATCATCGGTTCCGGACACATCGGCGGGAACGCGGCGAAGCTGTTCGCGAAGGCGGGCCACCAGGTCGCGATCAGCAACTCACGGGACCCGGAGTCGCTGGCCCCGCTGGTCGCTGAGATCGGCGACGCCAATGCCACGGCGATGACCGTGAACGACGCGGCCGTCTACGGTGAGGTCGTACTCCTCGCGGTGCCCTGGCGGACACTCGAAGCCCTTCCGGTCCCGGATACGACTGCCGGCAAGGTCGTGATCGATGCCATGAACCAGTACAAGCCGGGCGGCGGGATGTTCGATCTTGGGGATAGCACCGCCAGCGAAGAGGTCGCCAAACGGTTGCCCGGCGCTCGCATAGTCAAGGCATTCAACACGATGAACTTCGAGACACTGCGAACGGGAGGGAAGCCCGCCGGTCCCGACCGGCTGGTGATCTTCCTCGCCGGCGATAACCCGGAAGCGAACGCAACGGTCTCCCGGCTCATCGATGAGATCGGGTTCGCCCCCCTGGAAACCGGCCCCCTCCGGGATGGCGGCCGTCGCCAGGAGCCGGGCACCCCCATCTACAACAAACCCATGACCGTGGATCAAGCGCGCGAGATCCTCGAATCGATGGAGTAGACATCCGAGCACGAATGACCGTCCGCATCTCCGACCTCCGACTGAGGGGCCCGTTGCCTCTCGAGGAGGTCGGAGACAGGAAAGCCGGCCCGTGAACACGCTCGGCGTCCGCCCAATGCGTCCGCGCGTCTTCTACGGGTGGTGGATCGTCGCGGTCACGGCCGTGATGCTCGCCTTCATGGCGGGTTCGATCTTCTGGAGCTTCTCCTTCTTCGTTGGGCCGATGGAGACCGACCTCGGCTGGAGTTCGCGCACGATCGGCGGGGTCTACCTGGTCCAGGGGCTGACGAGTGCCCTGCTGGCCCCGGTGGCGGGCGCATTATTCGATCGTTTCGGCCCGCGCAGAGTCGCATCCGTTGGGATCGTGATGTGTGGCACCGGTCTCATCATCTGGAGCCGATCGGAGAGCATCTGGCACTTCTACCTGGCATTCAACGTGGCCGGGGCGGGGTTCACCTCGGTCTTCTCTTCGACCATCCCGGCGGTCGCGAACTGGTTCGTCCGTCGCCGCGGCCTCGCGATCGGCATCGCCTCTCTGGGCATCGCCTTTGCGGGCGGAATGGCACCGATCGTCCTATTCCTGATCGAAACGTTCACCTGGCGAACGACGCTACTGTTCCTCGGGATCGTCACGATGGCCGTCTTCGTGCCCATGGCCACCGTCCTCCGCCACCGACCGGAACCGTACGGCCAGTACCCAGACGGGGATCCGGCCCCGGAAGAAGTGGGGGGGATAGGCGGCTCGCTCGAAACGGACGGAGCAACCGTCTCGGTCGCCCTCCGGAGTCGACCCTTCTGGCTCATGGGGTATGCGTTCCTCATGGGTTTCTGGGCGATCGGGGCGATCCAGGTGCACCAGTCCCCGTACCTCGAATCGGTCGGCATCGCCCGTGGAGTCGCCGCCGCGACGATCGCGCTGCTATCGATCACCACCGTCATCGGCCGCGTCGTGTTCGGCTGGCTCGTCGATCGGCACGATCCACGACTGCTGACCGCGATCGCGCTGACCCTCCACGCCGCCGGGATCTTCGTGTTCGCTGTCGTCGATGGTTCTCGCGAGTGGACCCTCGCGATCTTTCTGATCCTGTTCTCGCCGGGCCTCGGCGCCCTGATGGTCCTCCAACCGGCGATGCAGGGCCACTACTTCGGCCGACGCGCCTTCGGGGTGCTGGCTGGCATCAACTACGCCCTCACGTCCGTCTCCTGGTCTGCGGGGCCGTACATCCTGGGAATATCGTTGGGCGTGTTCGACGCATACCAGCCCGGACTCCTGCTGTTCGGCCTGTTGAGCCTCGCCGGAATACCCGCCCTGCTCCTGCTCCGTGCCGGAACTCCGGGAGCCAACACCCAGGACCCGCCTGGAACCGAACCGCCGCCTCACGCCCGTGAAGCCGGGACATCACCCTCAGCGATGACTGACTGACTCACCTACCGGTTCAGGTCATCGATACGACCCCAACTCGGCATCGACGGGATGAATAAGGGGGGAGGCGAATGCCTCCCCCCTTCGAAGATCCAGTCGCGATCGGACGGGTTCGGTCTAGGTCGAGATCACCTTGTCCGCATCCGCGATCAACTCGGCCGAACGCTTCGGGTTGATGAAACTTGCGTTCTTACCGGCAAGATCGGCTTCGGTGACCCCACGGGCCGCCGAGCATCCGCCTCAAACGTAGATAGGCGTCTTGTTCTGGACCGTCGTGGCCAACATATCCTTCAAAGGCGGCCAACCGACCGGCACGATCGCATCGGCGACTTCATCCTTCATCACGACGACCGCGTCTCCGAAAACGACGATTTCCGCTTCGTGGCCGGCCTCCACCGCGCCGTTGGCTCCCAGGAATGGGAGGGCAGCCTTCGTCGGGTTCTCCGAGCCGTTGGTGCTGAAATAGAGCAGTTTCGCCATTGTTGATTCCCCTCTCCTGATTCGAACTGATTTGTCACGTTTGCCAAAACAGTTCGATTCGCAGTCTGCGCTGCGCTCTTGATCCGGGTCAGGAGATGACAGGCAAACATCCCTATTCGCGAGTGAGTGGGATCCGCCGGGAGCGAGTCGTGAATCGGAGCCGCGTGGTCGGGCGATCCCGAATCTCAACCCTTCCTCCGGCTCCGTTCGCCGCTGGCGGTTCGCGGCCGCAGTCCGACAATGAAGGTGAGGGTGGCTCGCGCTTCCACGAGCGTGCCAAAGAGTCTGAACACCCAGAACGATCGAGGCACGAGCCGCCCCGGGACGTGGCTGGTCTCGGCACGCTGGCCACACGAATCGGGTCGCGCCGAGCGGTCGCCACCCGGATTCGCGAGCCGAACAACGGAACCGACTGGATAGACGTACCAGCGGGTTCCGGTTGAGCCCTCGCGACGGCTGGTTTCGCGCCGGCCCCTTACCGCGGAAGGCCGAGTCCTCGTTGCGCGATGATGTTCTTTTGGACTTCCGTCGTACCGCCGGCGATGCTGATGCCAATGGTGCTGACGGCGTTCGAATTCAGGTAACCGTCCACAGGGATTGGGATCGAGTTCCCGGGCAGCAGGTTGCCGTATTCTCCGAGTACTCGTGAGAGATACCGGTACGTTTTCTGCGTGAGGTGATCCCCCCAGAACTTGGTCATGGACGCTTCGCGTTGCGGGATCTCGCCCTTGCTCTGCATCCAACCGACCCGATATGAGAGCGTGCGCATGGTTTCGATCTCGAGCCGGAGGTCCGCGATCTGGTGCCGGATGATCGGTGAGTCCAACGGACTATCACCCCGACGGCGCACCTTCCTCGCATGATTGATGAAGCCTTCGATGATGCGGAACAGCATCGCGGGGCCTTCGATATTCGACCGTTCGAATGACAGGGTCGTCATTGCCGCATACCAGCCGCGGTTCTCCTCGCCGATGATGTTGTTCGCGGGGACGCGGACGTTCTCCAAGAACAACTCGTCCCATCGATGGCGACCAAGAGCGTCCGGGATCCCACGGACCGTGATACCGGGCAGGTATTCGCCTCTGTCGTCCTTGAGCGGCATCAGCAGGTAGGTGATCCCGCGGTGCTTGGGCGCCTCCGGGTCCGTGCGGACCAGGATATGCATCCAGTCGGCCCGATAAGTGCTCCAGATTTTCTGACCGTTGATGACGTAGTCGTCACCTTCGCGAACGGCGCGAGTCTGGAGGCTGGCGAGGTCGGACCCGGCATCGGGTTCGCTGAAACCTTGCGAGATGTAGGACAGGTCGGCGTTGGCGATCTGCGGGAGGAAGAACTGCTTCTGCCACTCCTGGCCAGCCACCATTAGTACCGGAGCGACGAGCCCTCCGCCGAAGGTGGCCGGAGCACCCGCATAGACCATCGCTTCTCGGTACGCCATCTGGGTCTCGATGCTGGCTGCTTTCCCGCCGTGCTCGGTCGGCCAGTGCATCGTCCACCAGCCCTTCTTGATCAGC
>CAZIBZ010000231.1:0-9757 GCA_964537445.1 uncultured Dehalococcoidia bacterium
GTCCCGTTGGCACAGGCGTTTGGGCTCGTGCTGGCCGAGGAGGCACGCTCCAGTCTCGACATCCCCCCGGTGGATAACTCAGCGATGGACGGGTACGCGGTACGGGCGAACGACCTATCGAAAGCAAGCGCCGAGGATCCAACCGTCCTGCCTGTCATCGGAGAGGTCGCCGCTGGATCAGCCCCCGAACCCCCGGTCCGGGAGGGAACTGCCGTCCGCATCATGACTGGTGCGCCGGTTCCACGCGGGGCGGACGCGGTCGTCCGATTCGAAGACACGGATGAACAGGAACGGCGCGCCGGAAGTGGCCCACTCACGGACATCGCGATACGTGTCGCCGTCAGCACTGGGAACTCGGTACGGAAGGCGGGGGAAGACGTCCGGACCGGCGATGTCGTCCTCACGAAAGGCACGAGTCTTGGCGCCGCTCAACTCGGGGTGCTCGCATCACTCGGCCGTTCGAAAGCGCTCGTCCATCGCCGCCCCGTCGTCGCGGTACTGGCAACCGGTGACGAGATCGCCGCCCCTGGCGAAGAACTATCTCCGGGGCACATCTATGACATCAACACCTATACGGCTCAGGCCCTTGCACAGGAACTTGGAGCCACGGTGCGCCCGCTCGGTATCGCACGGGACACTCGCGATTCGCTGACCGAACACATCCGCAAGGCGAAGGACGCCGATCTGCTGATCACGTCCGCGGGAGTTTCGGTCGGGTACTACGACCTCGTCAAAGATGTGCTGACCGAACACGGCGAGATGCATATGTGGAGCGTGAAGATGCGACCCGGGAAACCGGTCGCTTTAGGCATCCTCAGGGGCGGGAAGGACGAGCCGCCGTGGCTGAATCCTGTTCCGCACTTCGGATTGCCGGGCAATCCGGTCAGCGCGATGGTCGTGTTCCACATCTTCACGAGGCCCGCGATCCGCAAGATGATGGGTTTCGCCGACTGGGAAGTCCTAAGCGTCGAGGCACTGCTTGAAGAGCCGATACACAATGAAGACGGCAGGCGTGTGTATGCGCGAGCATTCGTCACGCGGGACGAGGCGGGCGAGTTTCGCGCGCGGTTGTCGGGTCCACAAGGGTCTAACATCCTGACGGCGATGGCCCGCGCGAATGGTCTCGCGATCTGCCCGGAGGACGTGAGCCAGATGCCAGCCGGGTCCCGGGTCAGGGTCGAGATGATCGGCCCAATTCCGTAGTCAGCTGCGGGTACCCGCACCGAAGATAGAAACTACGTCTGAACGGGAGAGCTTTGGCAACAAGAATCGGAATCATCGGCGACACGCATATCCCCGGGTCCATCCCGGAGTTATGGCCGGAAGTGAAGGATGCATTCAAAGGGGTTGACCTGATCCTGCACGCCGGAGATTTGGAGTCACCAAGGGTGCTCGACTGGCTCGAGGAGATCGCCCCGATCTACGCGGCCGAAGGAAACCACGACCGTGGCCTGAGCCAATACGACCCTCGCATCAAACCGAAACACTTTCTCGAGATCGAGGGCTACCGCCTCGGAATGACCCACATAGTCGACGGATGGGAATTCGGCGCGGAACGCGTCGTCCGTTACTACCTCGGCGAGGTACCCGACATCGTCGTCTGCGGCGACACCCATTTCGAATTCGTCAAGCGCGAGGATGGGATGCTCATCGTGAACCCGGGCAGTGCTACCTATCCGCACAACCTGGAAGCACGACGCGGCCACGTCGCGATCCTGGAGGTCAAACGGGGTGAGCCACCGGAGGCGTGGATCATCGATCTGAGCGAGTTATCCGACGTGCCGAATGATCAGGCGGACCCTCGCCGTCGCGCGGCCGGGCATATGCGGCAGCCATAGCCTGGACAAGCCAATGAAACGCCTCGAACGCCTGCGTGAATTGACGTGTGAGCCCATGGCCCAGAACCTGCGGACGCGAGAGCCACGAAGTCCCAGTGTCAGCCAGACTGCCTGAGTGGGCCCGAACGAGCGAGTCCGTCGTCTGGAGCGATCGCTTTCCTCCCGTGACATCCCATTCGGGGGTGACGACGAGAGCGAAGCCGACATGGAACATCGAACCGTATATCTGCGCCGGGCGCGACGGCCCTTCCTGGACCACGAGGAGGAGGACGGTTAGTGGGAACTCCGGCTCAGTCCCGCCGTTGAGTAGATATCGCGAACCCCGATGCCGATATCCTCGGATCAACCGTCCGTCGTTCTGAAGTAGAACTGCACGTCCCGTCCGTCCAGTTCGCGAACGCCATCGCCGAATACCACGTCATAGAGCAGTCCGTAGCTCTGCCACACCACACTTCGGACCCTAGACATCGGCGAAGTCGCCGCCACGACGTGCTCCAGGGCCTCAGCAAGGTGGCTAGAAGCCATCAGACCTGGCTCCTCAACGTCTTGTTCACACTTGTATCATCAACCCAGACCTCGGCCAGCAACCGCCCGAGTCCAGCTGTGCCGATCACGTCGTAGTACACGATCTTGTCTTCTACCAACTCGGAAAGCCTGTTCTCCAACGCCGAACGCTGAGTTCCGTCGGTGGGCCAATCGACCCCCATCAACACAAGGCGTTCCGCGTCCTCCGTGTACAGAACACCGCCTTCGACCACGTCCACAACCCGTCCCCAGCGCCGGGGACGCCCAGTCGTTTCGGTATCGACGCTCATCGATTAGACATGGGGAATGGCATCATGTGGTGAATGCAGCGGCTGCAGGCTATCATCGCCCCGCCAGACGACGGAACGAGAAGAACGTGACCCAGAACAATGAAAATGTCGAGCTCCTACGAGCCGAGATAGTCTCGATCGGCACAGAGATTCTGCTCGGCAGCCTCACCGACACCAACGCTTCCTGGCTCGCGGGCCAGCTTCCGGGCCTGGGGGTCGGGAACTACCGAGTGACCGCCGTCGGAGACAACATCGAGCGGCTGAAGGCCGTGATCCGTGAGGCGTCCGACCGCGCTGACCTCGTCGTCCTGACCGGGGGCCTGGGCCCGACCGAAGATGACGTGACACGGGAGGCGATCGCGGCCGTTCTCGGCGAAGAAATGACGGTGGTCCCCGAACTCGAATCCCAACTACGGGAGTTCTTCTCCCGGCGCGGCGTCGGCATGCCGGAACGAAACATCAAACAAGCGACCCTCATTCCGTCCGCGCAGGCGCTCCTCAACCCTCGCGGCACCGCCCCAGGCTGGTGGGTCCTCCGGAACGGCTCCGTTATCGTGGCGATGCCGGGAGTGCCGCGAGAGATGTTCCAGATGTGGGAGAACGAGGTCACTCCGCGACTCGCCCGGCTGATGGCGGACCGCAATGCGGTGATTCGCTCGAAGACCGTGAAGACGTTCGGGATGAGCGAAGCCCTGGTTGATGAGCGACTCGGTGAGCTGCTCCGCGGGTCGAACCCGACGATCGGCGTCTACGCGAAGCAGGACGGGATCCACATCAGGGTCACCGCCCGCGCCAGGACCGCTGATGAAGCAGACGAGTTGATTACTCCCATCGAGGATGAGGTTAGAGAGCTCCTTGGCGTTCACGTCTGGGGAGCCGACGACGATAGTCTCGAAGGCAACATCCAGAGGATCTACGTCGATCGCGGCCTGACGCTCGCAACGATGGAGTCATGCACGGGCGGGTTGCTGGCGAACATGCTGACGGACGCGCCGGGCGCATCTGGCTTCTTCCGCGGCGGCCTGGTCTCATATTCGAACGAGGTGAAGATCGCGATGGGAGTCTCGGCCGAGATCATCGACGAGCACGGCGCTATTAGCGGCCAGTGCGCTATCGCAATGGCCGATGCGGCACGAGATCGCCTCGGAGCTTCCATCGGTGTGGGCATCACCGGGGTCGCCGGTCCCGATCCGATAGAGGGTAAGCAGCCGGGTCTTGCCTATCTCGCCGTTTCCGACGCTCGCCATCACAAGGTGCGCGAGGGTCAGTACCCGCCGCAACGGCAGGACCTGAAACTCCGGGCTGCGCGTACTGCGATGTTTGAAGTCCGCGGTTGGGCGTTGGCCGACGACTGAGCCTACCTCGCCGCCGGTCCTTCTCGAACGCCTTGATGCTCGGGCGACCTCGCCCATGGACCCTTGTCCGGATCATCGGCGGTGCCGCGTTGGGCGCCGTGCTTCTCTGGTGGGTCTGGCAAGATGTGGACAATCGGGCGCTCGTCGACCGGCTGGGCGATTTTCCGCCCGTCTCACTCTTGATCGTCATCGCATTGCTTCTTGTGAGCGGAGTGGTCCGGGCGTATCGATGGTCGCTCCTCTTCCCCTCGGACAGGCCTCCAGTGACGCGGCTTTTCCTCGTTGAGAACACTGGGATCGGGTTCAACAGTGTTTCGCCCGTTCGAGTCTTGGCCGAGCCCGTGCAGATCGGCTATTTGGCCTTGAGATACGGGTACGACGCAGGAGCAGTACTCGCTTCAGTTGTGCTGGTTCGAGTGGTCGATCTCGTGATTACGCTTTCGATGATCGCGTTAGGTTTCCTGGTCTTCAGGCCTCAGGTCGACGTCCCAGGCTCCGTGTGGGGCGGGATCGGCATCTTTGCGACCGTCGCCGTTATCGTGATCGGTATATCCCTGCAATCGGGACGGACCCGGTTCACGGATCGCCTGAAGTTTCTCGATCCTTATGCAGGGGTCTGGCGCGAACTGGCAAGAAGGCCCATCCGACTGGGTGCCGTAGTTGGAATGACCGCGGCATTCTGGATCGTGAAGGGGGCGGCTGCGTATGTCATCGTGGTCGGGCTCGATATTGACCTTTCGCCTCCTGAGACGCACGTCTTGATGCTCGCGGTGACCACTCTGGGCTTGACGCTCCCGGGATTGCCGTCAGGGCTCGGTCCCATGGAGTTCGCCGCAACGTTCTTTCTGCCGTTCTACGGGGTTGGCGAAACGGACTCCCTGGCGTTCGGTTTGGTGTTGCACGGCACCTTCCTGTTGCCGCCGATCGCGATAGCCGTCGCAACCCTCCTGGTCGTTGGAGGGCCGTGGCCATCTGGGCGTGCGCCCGGCGCCCGAGCCAGCGAGTAGACTTACCAGCGCTATGCAGAGCGTCGGCGTGCTCACGAGTGGCGGGGATGCGTCCGGGATGAACGCCGCCATCCGCGCGGTCGCCCGTGCTTCGGTCGGGTCAGGCATGCGCGTGTTCGGGATACGCAACGGTTTCGATGGACTCCTCCGCGGAGACGTTCACCGCCTCCAGGGGGGTTCGGTTACCGGCATCATTCAACGTGGCGGCACGGTGCTGGGAACGTCGCGGTCAGCCTCGTTCGAAACGCCGGATGGCAGAAGCCGAGCGGCCACGCAGTTACGGACCTCTGGAATCGATGGGCTGATCGCTATCGGGGGCGAAGGCACGATTCATGCTTGTAGAGCGCTATGGGAAGAACACGGCTTCCCGGTCGTAGTGATTCCAGCGACCATCGATAACGACGTCCCCGGGACCGACTTCGCTATCGGGTTCGACACTGCCGTCCATGCTGCTGTCGATGCGATGGACCGGATTCGAGACACGGCCGATTCCAGCGGAATGGTGTTTTTCGTCGAAGTCATGGGGCGCGAACGTGGTTTCGTCGCGCTCTACGCAGGGCTCTCCGGAGGGGCCGATGCAATCCTCATCCCGGAAGAGCATGACGACATCGACCATCTGTGCCGCCGCCTGACGAGCGGCCACCGCTCAGGCAAGAAAAGCCTGCTTGTTGTCGTGGCCGAAGGAGACGAGGTAGGGGGAGCATTTAGCGTCGCGGAACAGGTCAAGACCCGGCTCGGCGAACGATTACGACTCGACTATCGCGTGACCATCTTGGGCCACGTTCAGCGTGGTGGGATACCGAGCCCGTCCGACCGTGTCCTCGGCACCGTGCTGGGAGCAGCGGCGGTGGAGGGGTTGCAGCAAGACAGAACCCATCACCTGGTCGGCGAAATTGGCGGCGATGTGGTGTTCACGCCGCTGGATGAGGTGGACCGCATGCACAAGGACCTGCCGCCAGATCTGCTCCACCTTCTGCACACGGTCGGGTAGACGGGCTCGCCTATCCGGCAGGGCTCCAATCGGGGAGACCGCTCATCACATCGGCCACCGTCTGGTACCTGCCGAACGCGGGGATCAGGTACACCCCAGATATGGAAGAGTAGACGGACTCGATCAATTCACGAGCGAGCCGAACACCCGTCGCGATTTCGTCGTCGGGAGATGCGGCGCGCATCGCCTCGTGTGCGGATTTCGGGATGACGAAACCGGGCACATTCGATTCCAGAAATGCGGCATGCCGAGCGCTGCGAAGCGGCAAAACGCCCATGATGACCGGAAGCGGGAACCCACCGAGGAGACGGCGGGATCGTTCGATGGACTCCGGGTCGAATACGGCCTGAGTCACGATGAAGTCTGCCCCGGCCCCAACTTTCCGGTCCAGGCTGGCGCGTTCCTGACCCCAATGGGCCTTCTCCGGACTGAAGATGACGCCCGAAGTGAACGACGTCGGCTCATCGAGCACGATTCCGTCCGCTTCCACTCCCGCGTTCGTGTTGGAAATGAGTCGGATGAGGCCTGACGATGTGATATCCGAAACGCTGGACGCACCCGGAAAATCCCCGGTTGCCGGCGGGTCACCTTTGAAGATCAGCAGGTTGCGGATCCCCAGGGCGTGAGCACCCAGCAGGTCACCGACCAGCGCCGGGAGGTTCCGGAAGCTGGTCGCTACGTGCATCAGCGCTTCAGTCCCAAGATCCCTTTGGAACATCGCTGACATGGCCAGGGCACTCATTCGGCTTTGTGCGAGCGGCGAGTCTGTCGCGTTGAACGCATCAACCCTGGTGTCGCCGAGCAACTTGCGCAGCTTCTCGAAAGTCTTGGACGCATCGAATCCCCTAGGCGGATGGACTTCGACCGTCACCACGAACTCTTTGCCCAGTTTCTCGTTGAGTATTGAGGGTGTTCGTTCGGTCATCTCAATGGATCCCATGAAAGTAGTCGGGTTTGGGTCATACTAGAGGAACGGAGTTCCCAACACCCTTCCGGACAAGCGTCTCCGGATGCAGGGCCGAGTTCAGAGTGGGTGCTCTGATTTCGGCGCGCGGGCCATCAATTCGCCGAGCGCTTGTTTCGGTTCGAGGCCTTCCTGGAGGACTCGTCGAGTCTGTTCCGCTATTGGCATGTCCACGGCAAGTCGTTCCGCCAGGACCAGGGCCGCCGCCGTCGTATCGACTCCTTCGGCCACCTGACCCAGGGACCAAAGTATGTCGCTCAGGGGTCGCCCACGCGCAAGCTCTTGCCCCACGAAACGGTTGCGCGAGAGCTGGCTATAGCAGGTCGCTATCGTGTCTCCGATTCCCGCGAGTCCTGAGAACGTCAGTGCCTCGGCGCCAGCGGCAACTCCCAATCGCGTGATTTCCGCAAGACCTCTTGATACGAACGCGGCTTTCCCGTTATCGCCGTATCCCATGCCATCCGCCATACCCGCTCCGATCGCCAGGATGTTCTTCAGGGCCCCACCCAATTCGACGCCGATCACATCCTTGCTGGTATAGACACGGAACGCGGACGAGTTGAACAGTTCCTGAGCATGTTCAGCCACCTTGAGGTCGGTCGAAGCGACGACGGTCGTCGAAGGCATGCCCTGAGCTATCTCTTTCGCCAGGTTCGGGCCGGAGAGGATCGCGTACCTCCGCGATAAATCCCTGCCGAGTTCCTCCTCTAGAATCTCGCTCATTCGTCGGCCAGTACCGCGTTCCAACCCCTTCGTCGCACCGACGATGATCGCCTCTCGATCGATCGCCACGCGGCGGAGCTGCTGAACGCTCTCTCTGAAGGCGATCGACGGAACCGCAATCACAATGATTTCTGCACCTTCCGTCGCTTCGGACGGATCAGCCGTCACATTCAACGACGCTGGGAACCGGGCTCCGGCCAATCGGGCACGATTTTCGCCGTCATCGCGAAGTTGGGTTGACTCTTCCTCGGTTCGCGCCCAAAGACTCGTCGCGACGCCGAAGCGCCCGAGGAGAATCGCCAGGGTCGTGCCCCAACTTGTCGTACCGATGACGGCCGCTCGTCGTGTTTCGACCACCGTGCTACCTCAGGCGGGTTCTCCCAGCCTGCGCTCCGTACCGCGGATCAGCCGGATGATATTGTCTCGATGTTGGAACACGATTAGACCACCGCCCGTCATGGCGAGCGGAGCGTACGCGATCGGTTCAGAACCCTGGATCGCCAGCACGGAAATGATTGAGCAACATCCAACGGTCCCCGCCATCGAACCAAGAGAGACGTAGCGGGAAACCCCGATAACCAGCGCCGCGAGCGCGATCCCCACAACGGCCGCGAATGGCACGATCACCAGAGACGCACCGACGGCCGGCATCACACCGCGTCCGCCTTTGAATCCGGCAGAAATCGGCCAGTTGTGACCCGCGAGCACGGCGATTCCCGCTACGACATACCCCGGAGTACCTGCGAGCCATCCTCCGAGGAGCATCGCAACGGCTCCCTTGCCGACATCCAACAGAGTGACGATGGCGGCCGCTTTCCATCCGATCGTCCGGAGAACGTTGGTGGCCCCCGTTCGTCCGCTCCCGTACTGACGTATGTCGACCCCCCGCCAGAACTTTCCGACCGTCACGCCGGATGGCAGCGAGCCGAGTAGATAGCTGGCGACCAGAACGACACCGATCAGGAATACGTCCCCGACGCTCATGACGCTCGGGCTTCCTGTTCTTCGTTCCGTCCGCGGAACACGATGCGGATCGCCGTTCCCTCGTATCCGAAGTTGTGTCGAATCACGTTTTCCAGGTATCGGCGATATGAGAAGTGAACGAGCGACGGATCATTGGTGAAGAATACGAACGTCGGCGGGTTCACTTCAGCCTGCGTCGCATAGTAAACCTGCAACCGACGCTTCCGCGCCGAAGGCGGGGGATGAGCCGCTAGCGCATCGATAAGCACTCGGTTCATGTTTGACGTCGATACTCTCTTGTTTCGCTGGGCCCAGATCTTGGTGACGGCATCCAGAACAGCCGTCATCCCACGGTGTTCGAGAGCCGACGTAAACACGATCGGCATTTTCGGGAAAAACTTCAGACGACTGCGCAACCGAGCTTCGACTTCCCTGCGCTCGAGGTCTTCGTCTTCGGCCAAGTCCCATTTGTTGATGACCAGGACCATGCCTTTCCACGCGTCCTGTATGTACCCCGCCACATGCAGGTCCTGCGCGGTCAGATATTCGGTCGCATCCACCACCAACGCAGCGACATCAGCCCGTTCGATCGCCTGCATCGCGCGAGCCACGCTGAACTTCTCGACCCCCGGTGTGATATGTCCGCGACGCCGCATGCCCGCCGTGTCGATCAATACGAACGATCGGTCCTCATAGTCGAACGGAGTGTCGATCGCGTCCCTGGTCGTACCCGGGACCGGGTCGACGACTACTCGGTCAACGCCCAGAATCGCGTTCACCAGGGATGACTTCCCGACGTTGGGCCGCCCAACGATCGCCACGGGAATCGCGCCCTCCGGCAGATCGGGGGGCTCCTCCGGTTCGGGTAAGCCGGCCAATATCTCGTTCCACAGATCTTCGAATCCGATGTCATGGTGAGCGCTGATCGGCAGCGGGTCGCCCATCCCGAGTTGGTAAAACTCCGGCGTCAACCGCTCCCGGCGCGCGTTGTCGACTTTGTTCGCGAGAAGCACGACAGGTTTCCCCGAGGTTCGGAGAGCCGCGGCGACCTCTTCGTCTGCCGGAACGATCCCCGACATCACGTCGACGACGAACAACAAT
>CAZIBZ010000232.1:0-3484 GCA_964537445.1 uncultured Dehalococcoidia bacterium
ATGCTCTAATCCACTGAGCTACGGGCGCGTACCATACTCGTCGCCCCGCTCGGAAGCCGTTCGGGGGCGGACCCATTATCGCACCAAGGCGAGCCCGACGAGTCAGGGCGTTAGTCGGAGGTGCTTTGGTGGGTCGGGTGGGAGGACCCACTCAATCTCGGCGTGGTCGAAGTCCCGGTGGTAGGCGTTCGAGCCGTCGATGCCCTTCTGATAAGCGCGTTCGAAGGCGGGCAAGTCCTCGGCTTCGATTGCTCTGGTAAGGGCCAGGACGTGGCCTCCGAGGAACGCCTCGATATGGTCCTTGTACTTGGGTCGTGTTATCGCACCCTGGCGAAGTAGGCCACTCAGCTCACTCAACTGGTGTTTCGCGAGTGGCCAGTTTCCGCCCTTGGCGGCGTGGTAGAGGATCCAGTAGCGCTCACTGACCTGCGGCATGATGCGCCCGAGGCCGGGTTGCAACTCTGCGATCTGGTCGAGAGAGAGGTCGGTGTGCCTGGTGTGCCCGATGGGACCCGGGATTTCTTCGGTCATCGACGGCTCCTTGCCGATGGGCGTGTCAGGTAGAAAGCGGCACTTGTAGTTTGACGATCCAGTCTGAGCGCTTGACCAGTTTTTAGACCGAGTCTAGAATCGGTTCAATCGGAGACCAATGCGCGTTGTTGGCGGTAAGGCTCGTGGCATGACTATCGCGGTTCCACCGGTACCGGACATCCGTCCGACGACGGACCGCGTTCGCGGCGCGATGTTCTCGATGCTCGAGGCCCGTGGGGCGGTTCAGGGCGCACGCGTGCTGGACCTCTTTGCCGGAAGCGGCGCTCTCGGGATCGAGGCGCTGAGTCGCGGTGCCACCCATGCGGACATGGTGGAGCGAAACTCCAAGGCGTGCGCGACGATCCGGCGAAATCTCACGACGACTCGTCTCGAGAACCAGGCTTCGGTCGTAGCCCTTCCGGTGACGAGGGCGCTGGGTGGCCTGAATGGCCCGTACGACGTGGTGTTCATGGATCCTCCCTACGCGAACGCGTCGGAATTGACCGATGTCATCGATCGACTCGCGACCGGAAACCTGCTGGGTGAGGGATCGATGGTCGTAGTCGAACAGTCGTCACGGAACCGACGAGACTTCGCGCGCGCGGACGAGATGCGTTTGGAGCAGGAAAAGACGTACGGCGACACGGCGGTTTCGATCTACATCGTCGATACCGATGCGAAGGACCCACGCTGATGACACGGGCTATTTACCCAGGGAGTTTTGACCCGATCACCATGGGCCACGTCGAGGTAGCCGAACGCGGGTCGAAGATCTTCGACGAGTTGATCGTCTGCGTCTATGACACTCCCTCCAAGAACCTCCTGTTCGACACGAGCGAACGTGTGGACCTGGCGGAACGCTCGGTCGCCCACTTGAGCAACGTGAGCGTCGAACGGTATACGAGAGGACTGACGGTGGAGCTCGCGCGGCGGCTGAATGCCGGAGTCCTGGTGCGAGGCCTGCGCAGCGTCACCGACTTTTCGAGCGAGTTCGAGTTGGCGCTGATGAACCGACAGATCGCGCCGGACATCGAAACCGCATTTTTGATGACCAGCGCCGAATTTCAATTCGTGAGTTCGAGTCTTCTGAAAGAGGCGGCCTCTCTCGGCGGGGACGTCTATCACCTAGTGCCACCGCCGGTGGCGGAGGCATTGCGGAGCAAGTACGGCAGCGGGGAGCCCGCGCGATAGCGCGAAGAACGCGGGCGGAAGGAGCACGTATGGAGATCACAGACCTGATCGATGCCCTCGAAGACACGATCGAGAGTGGGGGGAAGGTGCCGCTGACCGGCAAGCGGACCATCGATATGGACCGGGTCGGAGACATCCTTGACCGGATGCGCGCGGCCATCCCCGAAGAGATCCGGTCGGCACAGGCGATCCGCTCTCGGAGCGAGGGCATCGTCACCGAGGCGGTGATGGCGGCCAAGCAGATCAAGGTGTCGGCCGAGAAGGAACGCCAGTCGAACCTGGAAGAGAATTCGATCATCCAGGCGGCACATGAGCGGGCGAAGGAAATCCTGGCGCGAGCCGAAGAAGAGGCGGAGAAACTGCGCAGGCAGGGCGACCTGTCGGCCGCAAAGCGAATCCAGGAAGCGGACGGTTACGCGGAGAATTCGTTGATGAAGCTCGGCGCGCAGATGTTGGAGTTCCGGACCCAGGCTGCTTCGCTTGATTCAGCGGTTACAGAGATCGAGAAGTCGATCGACCTGGGAACCAAGGTCCTCCAGGCGGGACGAGCGCATGCCGGGAAGAACGGGTCGAACGGAGCGAACGGAAAGTCGCCGCATTCGGTTGCCACGGAGCCGCTGACGCCCGAAGACCTGAAGGTCGATGGTCTTCTCGCGACTCCGTTGGCGAGCATGAGCGATGACGCGGGGCCGATCGACGTGGAAGCGATGGTTGCAGCAGCGGAGGAGAAGGTCTCCAAGCGGCGGTAGCTGCCATGTTCTGACACAGAGCGATTCAAACGCGCCCCGTTCATACGGACGGGGCGCTTCTTTATGCTCTGAACGTTACCCGAGCCGTTCGGTGATCGCCTGGCGGGCCCGTTGCGCGCGCTCTCTTGCGGACCCGGGTTCGATATCTCCGGTCGAGACTGCCGCGCGGAGGCGATCGAGGATGGGCTCCATGAGGGCCACGATGAGATCGTCGAGGTTCTTGTCGACTATCTCAACAATGTCCGCGATCGAGTTTCCCTGGTCGAGGAGTTCGGTGAACTCGGCCCGACTCAGCCCGAGGAACCGGAGGACGATGGTTGGATTGACGAGGCTGTCGGACTTGTTCGATGAGGCGCGGAGCCGATCGAGTCCCTGGTCCAACTGATCGAGAACCTCATTACGGGCGGCGTTGGCCGCCTGGTGCGAACTGGCCCGAACGATTCTGCGGATGACGGGGCCGAGGCGCTCGTGAACGAGATCGGCCTGATCCCGGGTCAACTGATCCTCACCGACGAGGGCTGAAAGAGCACGGGCGATCGGATCGGCATCCGTGGCGGCGTCGGAGGTGGGTGCATCGGCGTCTGAAATGTCCGGGTGGTCGGTCTCGGTCTGGGCGAGCGCGACGAGGCCGAGGGTGGCTATGCCTAGGGTTATCGTCGCCACCGTTACCGCGAGAAATGTTGCCAATCTTCTGCTCATGGTGGGGCTCCTTGCATCGTTTCGCCGGCCGGGGATCGGTGGACCTTCGACAATGTAAGTGCGGATTCCCGAAGCCCCATTCAGACTAACGGTCTGAGTATGTGGTCAATCGGAGTTCCGTTCGACCGATGCAACCTATACTTTGGCGTTGGTTCGGTCGGGAGTGAGCGGCGAGGCATCGAGGGGGTAACGATGACGTCGTCAGCAGAGGAGTCCGCGTCCACCGGAGCTGTGAGCCACCTTCGTGTGCTGGATCTGACCGGACCGCTGGGCCAGATGTGCGCACGTGTCTTCGCCGACATGGGTGCGGACGT
>CAZIBZ010000233.1:0-23934 GCA_964537445.1 uncultured Dehalococcoidia bacterium
CTAACCGAATGTCGGCAAAATGTCGGCAAACCCTGCTCATCCGCTTTCGGTGGTTGCTGGACAGACAGAGTGTGTAATCCTATTTAGGTGGAGGGCACCCAGTCGCCGGTCGGAGGGAACGTGGTGGGCCGTGGGGGGGTCGAACCCCCGACCTTGGGATTAAAAGTCCCCTGCTCTGCCACTGAGCTAACGGCCCATCGGAGTGTACGATGCCGCTCATTCACGCATAGGCCAACGTACGCGAGACGGAGGCAGGACGATATGTGCCGAAGCATCAAGACACTGCGTCGCCGCGACGATCCGGCCACCGACGAGGAGATCCAGGCCGCGGCGCTCCAGTTCATCCGAAAAGTCAGCGGCTATCGCGCGCCGTCCCGGGCCAACACGGATGCGTTCGACGGCGCTGTTGATGACGTCGCCGCCGCATCCCGCAAACTATTGGCTTCTCTGGACTCTTACGCGCCAACCCCTGTCGGCTAAACCCTTCGGCGTGTAGCCAGCGCCACCGCACCGCGGGGCACTGGGATCGATGATGGGTCCATGCCCAATTGCAGTCGGTCGCCGTCTCGTGCCGTTCTGCTCACAGCCTTCGTCCTGGCTGTCGGAGCGACCGCGTGCACAGGGTCCGTCCAAGTCACGGGCTCGACCGAAGAAGCATCCTCCAACGGCACCTCGTTCAGTGCGCTCACTCCGGCCGAGACCCCCGCGGCGGCACTGAGGATAGACGGCGGTCGGACCGGTCTCCCCGTATACGATCCGACGGAATCCGTGCCAACGCTTGATCCTGTTCTCCATCAGGTCCCGCTCGAGAATGTCGTATTCGACACTTTCGACGGTCGCTTCGTCCCCCTGCCCGAAGCATCCTCTTCGCAGATCGCACGCCTCCGGGACGCGATCCAACCCATCTACGACCCTCAGTACGACGGCCCAGAAGACGGGGCCTGGCTTCGCGAGGACGACCTCGTGATCGGCTACGTGGCGGAAGACGAGGCGTACGCCTACCCGATCAAGATGCTGAATCTGCACGAGATCCTGAACGACTTCATAGACGGCGTCCCGGTCCTCGTGTCCTACTGCCCTCTGTGCGCCAGCGGAGGGGTGTACGTACGTCGCGGGCCAGGCAGCGAATCACTTGTCTTCGGCAACACGAGCGCTCTCTACGAGAACGACCTCGTCATGTTCGATCACCTGACCGGTTCCTACTGGTACCAGGTGGAGGGCAAAGCCATCGCGGGAACGCTCTCCGGCGCTCGTCTCGAGCTTCTCCCGTCCTTGACCGTCCCCTGGAAAACGTGGCGCGTCCTTTACCCGGAGACCCGTGTCCTCTCGCGGGATCAGGGGTTCGCCCGATCCTTTTCCTACGATCGCGATCCCTTTTCCTGGTACCCAGACGGGGTTGATGAGGGTCGTTTCCCCTTCCCGCTGTCGGTCAAAAGAGTCGACGATCGCATACGAGCATCAACCGTTGTTTTGACGGTCCGACCGCGCTCGGATGGCACGGAAAAGGCGTATTCGCTCGAACGAGCCAACCCGGCCGTCATCAACGACGTCCTCGACGGCGCGCCGGTGGTGGTCTTTGTCCGGCCGGGACCGGTCGGCGCGGCGTATTCTCCGATCCTCGAAGACGGCCGGCGGCTCACATTCGGAACGGCCGATGCCGGGTCGTTCCGTGACATCGAAACGGCGAGTGCGTGGGGCCCGGTGACCGGTTGGGCCACTGCGGGGCCGCTCACGGGAACCCGACTGACGGCGCTGCCGACGCGACGCGCCTTCTGGTTTGCGATCTCGGTCGCGATGCCGGGCATCGAACTCGACGCGCCCTGACGACCGGTTACGACCCGACTTCCTGGCAAGACGGACACCAATATGTCCCTCGGCCGCCAACCACCGTTCGTTCGACCGACGTGCCGCACGATGTGCACGGTCTTCCGGCGTTTCGTGGCACCTTCAGTACCTCAGATGCCCCCTCCAGGGTCTCGGTCGGTAGGCCGACGAACCGGCCCGACGCCGCGAGATCGTCCAGCTTCACGATCGCGTCGGCCAGGCAGGTCACGATTGCCCGTCGCAAGGATTCGATCTCACCCGTACTCAATGATCCGGCGGGCCGCGATGGATGCAGCTTCGCATCGAACAACGCCTCGTCCGCGTAAATGTTTCCAACACCTGCCGCGGTCCGTTGGTCCAACAAAAGGGACTTCACCGGCGCGCGCCGTCCCTGAAACCCATCCGCGAGGAAGGCCGCGCTGAATTCGTGGTTCGCGGAAAGGTCATCGTTCAGCGGTTCCGGTCCCAGGTCTCGAAGAAGATCTCCCGTGTCGGCAAGAAACCAGGCCGAGCCGAAGACCCGCGGGTCCACGAACCGTAGCTCGCGGTCGTCAGCAAGGCGGAGCACTACCCGTGAATAGGGCGACCGTTCCACCGTCAGGTTCTCCAAACGTGGATTCCCGGTCATCCCCATGTGGAGCACCAGCCAGCCATCGCCGACGTTCGCCATCAGGAACTTCGCGCGTCTCGTCAAGGCTCCGATCGTGAGGCCTCGGAGTCCGCCCGCGAAAGTAGCGGCGTCTGGCGTCTTTACCACCGACGCCCGCAGCACGTCCACCGCGTTGATGCGTGATCCAACGAGGCCCTGTCGGACCAAAGTCCTCCGGAATATCTCTACGTCTGGAAGTTCAGGCACGGGATGATTGTCGACGATCGTGATCAATGGTGTGTTGGCGTGCCGAATGGTACGCTCCCGACTCGTTGTCGGGGCCAGCGTGAGCGTGCCTTGGCCATTCCAGCAAGATTCAGGTTGTATGGGGAGGGGTAGCTTTGAAGTACCTGGTTCAAGTAGAGATCGACCCGGACACAGGGGTCGAGATCGAAGCAGATGTGGAGGCAATGCAGGTGATGCTCGGAGCCTGGCAAGCGCTGAACCCGATCGGGATGTACTTTTCGATGACCAGGCGCGCGGCCACGATCATCGTTGACCTTCCGAACGAGGACTCGATGTTCGAAGCGCTACACACAACGTGGGTTGTCACGCAGAGCTATCCCGAGGTTTGGCCGGTGGCGGACGCTTCCGAGTTCCCGGCGATGCTGCAACGCGCCGGAGTCGGACCTCCCGCCTGATCGCCTTCTTGCTGGCTATGGCTCCAAGCCCCCGGGATCGCTCGGGGGCTTCTGCTGTCTCTCGCACCTTGGATCGTTCACCGAAGCCCGGATAGACTGAACGAACGCTCATGACCACCACTCATCAAGAACCAGGCTTTTCCGAAGAAACCGAAGGCCCCTATCGAGGCGTCAACAACCGGCTGGTCCGACTCAGGCATTCGTGTGCCCACATCATGGCCGAGGCCGTTCTATCCATCTTTCCCGACGGGAAGCTGGGCATCGGCCCGCCGATCGAAGACGGGTTTTATTACGACTTTGAACTCCCTCGCGCGCTCACCCCGGACGACCTCCCGGGGATCGAAGACAAGATGCGCGAGATTATCGGGTCGCGATCGGATTTCTCCCGAAACGAGGTCCCAAAGGCTGAGGCATTGTCCTTCTTCGCCGACCAGCCCTTCAAGCAGGAGTTGATCGAACAGATCTCCGGCGACTCCGTCTCCATGTACAGCCAGCACGGGTTCACCGACCTGTGCCAGGGACCCCACGTGGACTCGACTGACAACGTCGCCGCCTTCAAGTTGCTGCGAGTCGCGGGGGCATACTGGCGAGGCGACGAGAAGAACCCCCAGCTCCAGCGGATCTACGGGGCGTGCTTCGAGACCCAGGATGATCTGGACGCTCACCTCCACCGGCTGGAGGAAGCCGAGCGCCGGGACCATCGTCGCCTCGGACGCGAACTCGGGCTTTTCTTCATGGACCCGATCTCTCCCGCCACACCCTTCTTCCTTCCCAAGGGGACAACCGTCTACAACCTGATGGTCTCCTACGTCCGGGAACAGTACGACCGGTACGGCTACCAGGAGGTGATCACACCTCAGATCTTCTCGACAGACCTCTGGAAGACCTCCGGGCACTACGACAACTACCGCGAGAACATGTATTTCACGGAGGTCGATGAGCGGGAGTTCGGCGTCAAGCCCATGAACTGCCCCGGCCACTGCGTCATTTACCGGTCTCAACTCCATTCGTACCGTGACTTGCCGCTCCGGTATGCCGACTTCGGTCGCTTGCACCGGAACGAACGCTCCGGCGTCACCCACGGGCTGACTCGCGTCCGCAGCTTTTCCCAGGACGATGCCCACATCTACTGCGAGCCCGACCAGGTCTCCGGTGAGATTTCCTCGCTCCTCGAGATGACCGATTCCGTTTACGGGGCCTTCGGCCTGGGCGAACCTCGCGTCACACTCTCTCTCAGGCCCGAGAAACGGCTTGGGAGCGATGAGATGTGGGATAGAGCGGAGGGGGCGCTTAGGAACGCCCTCATTGGCGCTGGCCGGTCCTTCGAGGAGATCCCTGATGAGGGCGCGTTCTACGGCCCGAAGATAGACCTCTTTATGAGTGACGCCATCGGAAGAGAGTGGCAACTCGGCACATTCCAGCTCGACTTCAACCTGCCCGAACGGTTCGGGCTCGAGTACATCGCCGAAGACGGGTCCGGCCACCGTCCGGTCATGATCCATCGGGCGATCCTTGGGTCGCTCGAACGATTCCTTGGCGTACTGATCGAGCACAGCGCTGGTGCGTTCCCCGTTTGGCTCATGCCGGTACAGGCGGTCGTCATCCCTATCGCAGACCGCCACCTCGACTACGCTCGTGAGGTCGAGTCGCGCATCCGCGACGCCGGGTTCCGGGTCGATCTGGACGGGCGGAACGAGCGCATGAACGCCAAGGTCCGCGACGCACAGTTGCAGCACATCCCCTACATGTTGGTGGTCGGCGACCGTGAGGCTGAGGCCGGTGCCGTGTCCGTTCGTCTCCGCTCGAATGAGAACCTGGGAGCGGTCGGAATCGATGAGTTTTTGGAGATGGTCCGGAAAGCCGTAGTCGCTCGAGGGTAGACACCTGCGGCGCCGCTCGGGTTTGAGGCGCCGGCGCGGTCCTTCTCGGGATCGTCGACCGATTCGTGAACGAGGACATAGCGCTTATCGGCACCAGCGGGCACAACTACAAGGAATGGAAGGGCCCCTTCTATCCGGCGGACCTTCCGGCTTCGAAGATGTTGGAGTTCCACTCGGATCAGTTCTCGATCGTCGAGATCAACTAGAGCTTCTACCGGATCCCAAGCGAGAAGGTCCTCGCGGATTGGGTCACGACGACACCGGATTCGTTCACCTTCGCTCTCAAGGCGCCACGTCGGATCAAGCACAATGCGCGGCTTCAACCGGAAGCCGGCCTGCTCGAAACCTTCCTCAACCGGGCACGAACGCTCGGGGACAAGCTCGAAGTCTTGCTCTTCCAGCTTCCGCCCTTGTTCCACGCCAACCTCGATGTCTTCAACAGGTTCCTCGACTGGCTGCCCCCGGAAATGCGTATCGCGTTCGAGTTCCTAAACGACTCATGGTTCACTGACGACGTCTACGATCGGATGCGGGCGCGAAAACTGGCCCTTTGCGTGACGGACAACGAGAAGTCCACGACCCCAGATTTGGTAACCGCCGATTTCGGGTATTTCCGGCTTCGCGATGAGGGATACGCGCCGGAGGACATGTCGCGATGGGCGGACCTCGTTCGAAAACGCCAATCAGGTCCCTGGAAGCAGGCATTCGTCCACTTCAACCACGAAGATGAAGGCAAAGGTCCTGAGTTCGCCCGCGCCCTCACTGCTCGTTTGAGTGCCTGACCGTATCGCCACCACCTGCACCCATTGATTGACCCGTTTTCGGGAGCAGCCTATCGTTGGCCAACTCAGAGGGGGTGGGACGGAGATGAGTACTACTCAGCCAAATGGATCGACACCGAAGGCGCTCGACCACCTCCGAGTCGTTGAACTCGGAGACATGCCCGCCGCGTATGCGGCGAATTTTTTGGGTGGCCTCGGGGCGGACGTGATCAAGATCGAACCGCCGGGCGGAGACCCGAACCGTTCGCTCCCACCATTCGCCGGCGAGACGCCGGACCCGGAGCGCGGCATTCCGTTCCTGAACGCGAACCTGAACAAGCGCAGCATCGTGCTGGACGTGAATGCTCCGGCTGATCAGCTGACCATCAAGAGCCTCATCGACCGCGCCGACATCGTCATCGAAGCGACCCCTCGTGGTTACCTGCGGTCCGTCGGACTCGATGACGATGAACTCAGGAAGTTGAATCCTGGGCTCGTCACGATTTCGATTACCCCATTCGGACAGCATGGACCGTATAGCGACTACCTCGGCGGAGACGCTGTGGCAGCGGCGATGTCCGGATTGATGATGAGCCAGGGCGACAACGAGCGGGCCCCGGTCGTGCCCCCATGCCAAATTTCCTTTCAGATCGCGGGGATCGAGAGCGCCTATCTTGCGCTGGCCGCGGTTCGACACCGGCGCCAGACCGGCATCGGGCAACGCATTGACGTCTCCCTGCAAGAGGCGCTTACATTCGCGACCGTCAGCGCGATCCCTCGATACAGCCAGCGGAGTGACATCCCTACGCGGCCCGGCCCGACCGGCGGAGCCGCGAATATCTATCGCTGCAAGGACGGAGGGCACGCGGCGCTGGCCATCTTCATGACCGGCCATTGGCACGTCCTGACACGGGAATGGATGGAGGACCCCATCCTTTCCGATCCCGAGTGGGACAACCCTCAGTACAGGACCGACAATCAGGACCTCGCGCAGGTGCTCATCGGCCAGCACGTCGAACAGTTCGATCGGGACGAATTCGTCGCCGAGTGCCAAAAGCGCGGGCTGGCCTGCTCACCCGTTAATTCTTTCGAGGATTTCGTGACCAGCGACCATATGCGCGATCGGGGCTGGTTCCAGACGATCAATCACCCCGTCGTTGGCGCCTATCAGGCTCCGGGCGCTCCGGTGAAGCTCGAGAAGACGCCGTTTTCGGTCAGCCGACCCGCCCCAATGCTCGACCAGCACCGCGAAGAGATCTTCTCCGAGATCGGATCGGTTCCGGTCAAAGGAGTCACCACGGCCACCGACCCGTCGGTATCACCTGACGCTGCCATGCTCGACGGGATCCGTGTTGCGGATGTCACCCGAGCATTCGCGGGGCCGATCGGCACCATGATGCTCGGGTTTTACGGTGCCGAGGTGGTGAAGGTGGAATCAGCCAGCCTCGAAGCGAACCGTGAAGCCTTCCGCCCAGTATTTCCGGACCTCAACCGCAACAAGCTCAGCTGCACGGTTGACCTCCGATCGGACGGGGGGAAGGAACTGTTCCGGCAATTGGTCGCCGTCAGCGACGTCGTCGTCGACAACTTCAGCGCGGAGATCATGCGCCGCCTTGGGTTGGGCTGGGACGACCTGCGCAAGTTCAAGCCCGACATCATCCAGATCGGCATGCCGGGGATGGGCTCGACCGGACCGCTGAGCCGATGGGTCACCTACGGCAACCAACTCCAGGCATTCTCGGGACTGACGCTACTGTGGGGGCACCCGGAGTCGGAGATGTCCGCGCATGCAAAGGGTGTGGTACCGGACTACGTGGGAGCCGCGTTCGTCGCGTTCTCCACCGCGGCCGCCATCGAATACCGCGACCGAACCGGCGAGGGGCAGTTCATCGAGATCAGCCAGGTCGATGGTCAGGGCGCCATGATGGGCCCACCGATTCTCGACTACACCATCAACGGGAACTCCTGGGGCAGCGTCGGATACGACGAGCCGCTGACCGCGAATCTTGGTCCCTTCAGCGCCTACCCATGCAGCCACCCTGACGCCTGGATCGTGATCGCCTGCGAGAATGACGATCAATGGGCGAAACTTCAGGCCGTGATGGGGGGCCCCACCTGGGCGGCGGACCCCAGGTTCGCGGATCTCTCCGGCCGTCGTGTGAACCGCGATGAGGTCGACCATGAAATCGGCGAATGGACTCAGGCGTTCACGCCGCAGCAGGCCCTGCGGCTCCTACAGGCCGGGGGCGTCCCAGCGGGAATCGCGATGAACGGCGAGCAGTTGTTCAACGACCTCCATCTGCGGCAACGTGGCCACCTCGTTGATGTAACCGAGCCACCGTGGGGCACGCTCACTCACCAGGGCCTTCCTGCCATCCCGGAGGTGTCTTCGGCCTCCGCGGCAGTGCGTGCCCCGTGGCTTGGCGACCACAATGATTACGTCTTCGGAGACGTGCTCGGGATGTCATCGGACGACATAAAGGCTCAAGAGGAATCAGGTGCGATCCGGTGATTTTGTCCCCGGTTTGTCGTTCTTGACCCTATGCTTGGCCCTGTGTATATTCACGCCTTGAATCGCGGCTTGAAGACCTAAGGGGGATTCCGACATACCAAGGGACTATCGCGTCAATAATCGGATCACCGCGCGCGAAGTGCTCGTCGTCCTGGACGACGGGGAGCGACTCGGGATAATGCCGGTGCGCGAAGCGGTGGAGGTTGCCTTGGAACGCGGAGTCGACCTGGTAGAGGTTGCCCCGAACGCTCAACCCCCCGTCTGTCGATTGCTCGACTACGGTCGGTTCCGGTACGAGCAGTCCAAGAAGGAGCGAGAACTCAAGAAGGGGACGAAGACCGCGGAATTGGGCGAAGTTCGGTTGCGGCCCAAGATCGGGCAGCATGACGTCGATTTCAAAACGCGACAGGTCAGAAAGCTGATCACCGGGGGAGACAAGGTCAAGGTGTCCGTGATTTTCAGAGGCCGGGAGAACACCCACCCGGAATTGGCCGTCGCGCTCCTTCGTCGCGTCGCAGAGGCCGTTCAGGACATCTGCGCCGTCGACGTCCCACCGCAGCTTGAGGGGCGGGGGATGAGCATGATCCTCGCGCCAGGCAAGGCAAAGAGGAAAGCGGCGGAAATCGTCGTCCCGACTGCAAGCGAAGACCCAACGATGGATGCGGGACCCTCGGGGTCCGAGGACGTAGTTGCGGCAGCCGAAGAAATTGTTGCCTCGGCGCCAGATACGCGACAAGAACAAGTAGCCGGGTCGACTGAAGAGACGCCTACAACCGAATCGGTCACAGAAGAGACGGAAGAGAATGCCGACCAAGACGAAGAAGTACAAGCTCAAGACGCATAAGGGCACGCAGAAGCGCATCGGGGTGACGGGCACCGGCAAGCTGACGAAGGGCAAAGGCCATCAGAGCCACCTTCGGCGCAAGAAGCCGAAGTCCGTCAAACGGCAATATGCGGATCAGCAAGCGCTGGCCGAGGCCGACGCCAAGCGCGTTAAGCGTCTCCTACCGTACGGCGTCAAGTAGCGCCGACCGGACCGGGAACAAAGGAATCACGAAATGACCCGTGTAAAGGGTGGCCCGAAGACGCGCCGCCGCCACAAGGACGTTCTCAAACAGACCAAAGGGCAGTGGCGGTCTCGTCACACCCTGTTTCGGCGCGCGCATGAAGCGCTCCTCCACTCTCTCCAGTACGCCTATGAGCATCGGCGTGAACGGAAGGGTGACATGCGCAAGCTGTGGATCGCCCGGATCAACGCCGCGGCGCGCTTGAACGGTCTCCCATACGGCAAGTTTGTCCACGGTCTCAAGCTTGCGAATATCGAGATCGACCGCAAGGTTCTCGCCGATCTCGCTGTTCGTGACCCGAACGCATTCGCCCAGGTCGCGGAGGCTGCCAAGGCCGCCTTAGCGGAGCCGGTCGCCGCGGCAAGCTGACCTTCGAACTCCAGACAAGCAAAAAGCCGGGCCTGAGCCCGGCTTTTCTATTCTTCGTTTCGCCTGAGGGTTAGGAGGCAGCATCCGTCCGGTTCAACAGCAAGCGCAGCCGTCCCTTCCGGCGCGAAGCGTTGTTCGAGTGGATCACGCCCCGTGACGCGGCGCGGTCGAGCGCCGCGGAAGCGACCCGTACCCGTTCCTCTCGATCGTCAGCGCCATCCGCCACTGATTCACGTGCGCTGCGGATCAATGTCCTGAGCGTCCGCATCCGGTGTCGGTTGCTTTCACGCCTGCGCAGCGACTGCCGGTGGGCCTTCGCTGCCGAGATTCCTTTCGTCACGCGCGATATCTCCTTTAAGACCCTTCGGTTACCCGCGGCTTAGCCCTTCGACCCGGTCGCGGTGATGCGGTGGACTGCTTCGACCTCCGGTATCTCTTCCAGCCGCGTGAGAAGGCGACTTACTTGAGAGAGGCCCGACGTCTCTACCGTTATGGATATCGTAACCGACCGGTCAGGATTGCGTCTATCGCGGATATCCGTGATGTTGATCTGCTCCGCCGACACGATCGTCGTGATGTCTCGCAGCAGGCCCGTTCGGTCCTGTGCGGTGATCACAATTGATGATGGATACCTCTGATCAACCCCCGGCCAGCGAACGTCGACGAACCGCTCGGGCTCGTCCTCATTTACAAGGTTCGGACAGTCCTGCCGATGGACCGTCACGCCGCGGTTCCTCGTGATGAATCCTACCACCGGCTCCCCTGGCAGCGGCCGGCAGCACCGACCGGTCCGGGCCGACACGAGGCCGCTCCCCAGCACCTCGACCGACAAATCTCCCGCAGCGGGAGAAAGGCGGACCGCGGGTTGACGCTCCTCCGGCGGCATCAGTCGCGTCGCCACCTGGCTGGTGCTCACCGTACCTGTCCCCAGTGCCAGGATGAACTCATCTTCGGTCTCGTAGCCAAACATCTCGGCCAGCTTCGAGGGGTCCAGTCCGATCCCCAGGCGCCTCGCTTCTCGTTCCAGCAGCTGCTTCCCGCGGGGCAGGCTCTCCGTACGCTTCTGGCGCCGGAACCACTGCCGGATCTTTGACTTTCCTTGCTCCGTTTGCACGTAGCCGAGGTCCGGGTTCAGCCAGTCAAGACTCGGGCCCTTTGCCAACTTCGACGACATGATTTCGACGGTGTCACCATTCCTCAGTTGGTAGGAGTAGGAGACGAGGCGCCCGTTCACTTTCGCACCGACGGCCCGGTACCCGAGATCCGTATGGATCCTGAACGCGAAATCAAGCGGGGTTGAACCTGCGGGCAGCTCTCGGATCTCGCCCGCGGGGGTATAGACGAACACCTGGTCCGGGAGGATGTCGCCCTTCACCTGCTCGACGAACTCCTCCGCGCCGGTCACGTCCCGTTGCCAGTCCAGTAGCTGGCGGAGCCACGCGATCCGGTCCTCGAATTGGATATCGGACTTCGTCTCGCCTTCTTTGTAGCGCCAGTGAGCGGCGACCCCATACTCGGCAAGACGATGCATCTCTGAGGTCCGGATTTGGACCTCTAACGGCTTCCCTGATTGCACCATCACTGTCGTATGCAGTGACTGGTAGCCGGTCTCCCGGGGGCTTGCGATGTAGTCATCGAACTGTCCCCGCACCGGGCGCCACATCCCGTGTACCACCCCGAGAGCTGCGTAACAGTCCTGGACGGAGTCGACGATGATCCGAACCGCCAGCAGGTCGTAGATGTCACCAAATTCACGGCCGGACGCTTCGTACCGTTGCATCTTCTGGTAAATGCTGTAGAGGCTCTTCGGCCTTCCGGCCACTTCGGACGGTTTGAGTCCGGCCGAGGCGAGTTCCGTACCAAGCTCTTCCATCGCAAGTCTGACCTGCTCCTCACGTTCGGCACGTCTCGAATCGACCAACTCAACCACACGGTGGTATTCGCCCTTCTCGAGATGGCTGAAGGCATGGTCCTGCAGTTCCCATTCGAGCGTGTACAGGCCGAGACGGTGAGCGAGCGGTGCGTAGATCTCCCGCGTTTCGAGTGAGATGCCGCGTCGCTTGTCTTCTGGCAGAACTGCCAACGTCCGCATGTTGTGCAGCCGGTCTGCCAGCTTAATGAACACGACCCGGATATCCTGCGCCATCGCGACCAGCATCTTCCGCAAGCTCTCGGCTTGCGACGCCGTCATGGACTCCTGGGTACGCCTCGGCTGGTGGCGTGGGCTCGGGTCGTCGGTGACCGGTTCATCGGTCAGTTGACTCAGCTTCGTTACCCCGTCAACCAGGCTCGCAACTTCCTCCCCGAACTGTTTGTGGATCTCTCCGAGGGAGATCGGCGAGTCCTCTACCACGTCATGCAGCAGCGCCGCCTGAAGCGTGGCGGAGTCCGTCAGTTGGAGGTCCCCCAAAATGATGGCGGTCTGGAGCGGGTGTGTGACGAACGGTTCTCCGGAGAACCGTCGTTGGCCCTCGTGAGCCTGTTCAGCGACTTCATAGGCCGCCCGCAACATGCCGATCTTCTCAGAGTCGATCTGTCCCGGGAGTCCTTTGACGAAGTCGTCGAAATCCGGATGAACCGGAGAACGAGACTTCGAAACGGTCGCCATAACTCATTGTACTGGCGCCGGATTCGGCGCCAGTACCGCGGGCTTCTTTACTCTCGGAGTTGATACCGAAGCGCCCGAAGTTCGTCCCGGTCCTTGTCGAGCGAGTATCGGACCACCATGAGGTACGAGTACAGGAGTAGGAAAGCGCTCAGCCCCGTCAGGAAAGGCAACAGGAACGCCGTCGGCATGTTGAACGGGATCGTTGGAAGCGGGTGCAGGTAATTCCACAGGTACACGGAGAAATAGGTGACCGGAACGTTGAAGAAGCCGAGGATCCCAAGCACGGCGGCGAACCTCGCGGTTTGTGGGCCCGGCTCGCCAAGCGACCTGAGCATCAGATAGCCGACGTAGATCATCCACAGCACGAGCGTCGTGACCAGACGCGCGTCGTTCCAGTTCCAGAAGGCTCCCCACACTGGTCGACCCCAGAGTGAACCCGTGATCAGTGTGAGCGTGGTCGTCACCACTCCGATCTCAGCGGAGACTCGCGCCAGTCTGTCCCATTTGATGTCCCGTTTCCACAGATATCCCACGCTCCCGACGAAGACCACCGTGAACGCCACATAGGTGGTGAACGCGATCGGCACGTGGATGTAGAAGATCCGGGAGTGGACGCCCTGCAACGCATCCACCGGACCGACCACAAGCGCTAGGTAGAGCGAGAGGACCATCGTCCCGCCGGCCGCATACCCGAGTATCTGCCGTGGGCTGAACCAGTTGTTCGACCGTCTGGAAGTCGCAACAGCGGCGGTCATTCGTGCTCCGTCCCTCTCGGATCTTTGCGGTTATTCGGAACCGCCGGCGGGGGCTCCGGCAAGAATTGGGTTCGGCTCGGACACATCCTCGGGTGCCCGGCGGGTCGCGACAAGGAATCCGCTGAACATCAGCGCCGCTGACACCAACTCTCCGATGTAAAGATAATCGCCATCGCCAAACCGCGTCAGCGTGCTGGCGAATGCGATCACGAGCGCCCCAGTGGCGATAAGAATGTTTCCCCACATCCGGTTCAGAAGAGTCTTCTTCCGCCAGAAGAGAAAAGCGGAATAGATCGCACCGCCGACCAGCGCGATCAGGCCGAAGATATTGAACAGCGGCGTCATCAGGCGGACCCACGCTCCATCTGGAAGGATCTGCTGGTACTGATCACTCAACGGCAACGACGTCGCGAAACCCGAACCGTCGATCGGCAAGGTCATCACGTCGTACAGCCCGATCAACGAACCAACACCAAGGATCGCGAAAAGCGCGTGCGCAAATCGTGGGCGGCTCAACAGATAGACCGTCCCGAGGCCTATCCATGCCGCGTTCAACAGGGCTCCAAACGCGTACCAGGAACGGAACACGAAATCGCTCCACGCGAATGACGAATACACTTCCGCGAAGCTTCCGATCCCGAACATCGCCAAACCCACTCCCCAGAACAGCAGTGCCGGCCTCCGGGAGCGGACCCATCGCCCGAGCACCAGCGCGACGAACGTGAACATGATCAGGCTCGAGAGTGCGGGAAGAACAGTCGTCATCAGGCCTATCCCTTCTTCGTCAAGGTTTCTATCAAAATCTATAGATTACTAACACCGCACGCCACTCATGCTAAAGGTGGAGAACATCCCGCGCAAGGGCGAACGAAGGACGAGGTTCCGCACCTTTGACCGTTCTCATGCCATCGATGTACGCTCTCGCATCATTTGGAACTTATGATTCGGACCTCGATGTTTGAGAAAAGGCAGGGACAGAGCCGGAACGCCTGACGTTTGGAACTCAAACATGTCCTCAGTCAGGTCCCTGGCCTGACCAAGCGCTTCGTCTACTACCTTGAGGCTCAGGGTTACATCCGCCCTGCGAAGATCCAGAAGAAGCGCATCGCGCGCCGCGACTACGCCGAAGACGACGTCCGGGTCATCCAGGACGTCTGGCGCTTCCATCAGCGCGGATACGCGGTGCAGAGGGCACACGCCCTCGCCACCAGGGTCGACCGGACGATCGCGTACGTCGCGTTCGACGCGCCCGTCAGGAGATGGCCGGAGGTCATGACCCTGCTCCGTTCTTTCCGCGAGGTCGTGGAAGCCACACCGGTCTACGGCGATCGGTGGGACATCTTCGTTAAGACCGACACGACCGATCCGTCCGATGTTTATCAGAACCTCGCCCCCGCGCTCGCCGAAGCCGGCATCAGCACGATGCCTCTCATGCTGCGGGCCCGCGAGTACTACGTCCGTGACAGGGAGGGCAACGTGACCCAGACCGAATCCGAAGTCATCGCCTACGTTTTGATGACTGTCCCCAGCAAGGACATCGAAGAAGTCGTTGAGGACCTCAAAGCCTTTCGCGAGGTGCTGGAAGTGAGCGTGATCTACGGCGAATCGGACATCGTGGCGAAAGTAGCCGTTGAGAGCGCTCGCGAGTTGGACCGGCTCGTCATGGAGCAGATCCATAGCTTGGAGGCGATCGAGTCGACGCGGACCTTCATCACGGTCAGCGGCTTGCGCTGGACTCGCTGAATGACCGTTCCGTGAGCGGGCAAAGAGAAAGGCCTGGGAAATCCCTGGCCTTTTGATTCAAGACTAGCCCGTCAGATCAAGATTTGGTCGGTAGCGCGAGTTCGATGGTATTCCCCGATTCGTTCGAGCTGCACAGGGCAGGATCGCCACCACATTCACAAACTTCGCCCTTCGCGCATTGGCAGTCTGCCAGCGGCTTCCCGCACTCGCAGGCAACCGCTTCGATATTCTCGGGGACGCTCGGTGCGTCTTTGGCCTGTTCAACGGTCATAATCGTGCTCCTCACGCCTCAAGGTCAACGCGACAACCAGCATATACCTTTAGTGCAATCGCTCGCGTCGACGTCGCCGCACGGCCGTCGTCCCAATAAGCCCGAGAGCCACCATCGCGACGAGGCCGATGTCCGCGGTCGCGCCACCGAGGCTGCAACCTCCGCTCGATTCGGGGATTGGTGTCGCGGTCGGCGCGGCGGGCGTGCCGTCACCAGCATCCGGCTGTTCTCCCGGCCCACTCGTCGGCTGGGGTTCAGGGACCGAGGGGATCGAGCCCGGCGGAGCCGCTTCGATCGTCAACGTCCGTTCTGCAACCGTGGAAAGGGCGTCGCTGAACACCGTCAGCGTCAGTTGGTAGAGGCCCGGAACCAGCGCGCCGGTCTCGCCGCCCGAGAACGAAACCGCGAACGTTTCGCCGCTCCCCTCCGCGGTTCCACTCTTGACAAGTCGACCTGACGCCGGATCCGTGAACACGTACTGCACGCCCAGGGTGCCCGGTCCGGTCACTTCAGCCTCGACGCGAGCGTCCACGCCGATCTCGATGATCGGCTGGGACGATGAGGAGATGGTCAGGGACTCCGCGGACCCGAAGTGCCAATCCCCCGGTTTGAACGGGTATCCGGGGTCTCGGAACGCCTCCAACTCCGCGAACTGCGCCGGCGGGTCGAACCGTACCAACTGGTACGGCCCGTTGCTGATGATCAGCATGTTCTTGTCCTCGAACCAGTCCCGGGCCGCCCGATATCGGGATTGCGCTTCGGAAATAGTCACGAACGACTGGCCGCCGAGTTCAAAAACGGCTTCTGGGACCTGACGGTCGTCCTGGAATTCCCTCAGCGTGCGGTCGATCAGCCGGGAATCTCGACTCTGAACGAGGCTGATCCAGGGAACGCTGAACCTTGCCGCTGCGGTGTCGCTGTATGCGGCGCGGCGTTGGGTGAACACCAGGTCGTCCATCGCCGCCAACAGTTCCCACGGCATGCTCAAGCTCGATGGCACCGCGTACTCCGCGATGTAGTCGTCGACGAAATGCCAGTAGTCGACGTACGCCTCGATCCGGTTGTCGTCCAGAACGCGATATCCCTTGACGGTATCGAGTAGTGGGCGCGCGGTAACGGCCAGCGCGAACTCGACCTGTGACTTCTCATCGTTGTACGTCATGTCGAACGACTGGTAGATCGAGTACAGGACATCCGCCATCGTGATTGGTTCGCCGTGGTGCCACGTCGACTGGAAATACTTCGAATAGTCGTAGATCACCTTGCTCGTGGCGGTGACGCCGGGGCCAACATCGACGAAGGCCTGTGCCCCGGCGTCCCAGCGCGCCGCCTCCGACGGCACGTCGAGTTTGCCCGCAGGGCCCGCCGTCTCGACTTCGTATGTCGCCCGGAACGGCATCGGGATTCCCGTGAACGGATGCCGCGCCGTCGCTGAATCATGCAGGTTTCGCCAGATATCGATGCTGTACACGTCACCCAACCCGGCAACGGGGTTCCACGTGCTGCGTTCGGTCCAGACCCAGAGGTTGCCAACGGTGATCTGGTCTGATCCCGGGATGAAGGCCTCTCGGAGTGTCCACTGCGCCTTCGGGCCAGCGACTACATCCTGCGTCACGCCTTCGATGTTCGTCTTGGCCGGAAAGTTATTCACAACCGTTGCCAGCCAGATACGTACCGAGTCGTCCAGCGCGATCCGGGTCGCTTCCCGGTACAGGACGTCCCGCTCCGCCTGGTCCGCGAAATCACCACGGAAGATTCGTTGGCCCACGTCGTCGAGCGTCGGGTTCTCGTACTGCCAGTACCCGATCTCCTGCCAGCCCGGCATGTTCCCAAGCCAGGGCGCCGCCATCTGGTTCAACGTCGCGTAGTCGTATCGTTCGGCGGCGCCGCGCCCCCATCCCTCGGTATACACATGCCAATCGAACTGCTGCGGGTCTGTCCCGTAGACGGTGAGGATCGCGGGCGCGAACTGGTGGTACACGGGTGAGACCTGGAACCCGGCGTCGGCCAACTCGGCGCGTATCAAGTCGCCTACTTCGCGACGCTCGTCCTCCACACGGACGATGAACTTGATCCGGATGGGTTGGCCATTGAAACTCCAGAACCCGTCGGCCATCTCTGCCCCGGCGCCCTCCATCGCGGCCGCGATGGCCGCTCGGCCTCGTTCCGGGTCATATCCAAGGTCCGCCTCGGCCAACATCTCGGCCAGGATTGTGTAGTCATAGTCGAACGGGCTCACGTGCGTGAACATCGGACGCGCCAGGCCCTTGTAGATTTCCTGCGCGATGAAGTTTCGATTGATCAGATGCTGCATCGCGCGTCGCACTTCGGCGATAGAAAACGGGTTCAGCTGACCCTCGGGAGCCGGTGCGGGGTTGAGAATCAGCGAGATCATCGACGCCGGCGCCTCGAATAGCTGGGTATCTTCGTCGTTCCGTAGCGCCTGCGCGGCCTCCGTCTTCAGGTTGAAGACGTACATATCCATTGCATCGCGACCAAGCTCTTGAGGAGCCAGGTCAACATGGAACGCTCTGAATACGATGCGATCGGACGCGGGCCCCGGGCGGTCGTGCGGCGGTTCGTAGCCGTCACTCTGCGCGACCGCGACTCCTCCCACTGCCAGGAATGCTGCCGCCAACGGAAGGAGCCACAGAGCTGAACGGGCGATTCGGTCTTTCTTCAACACCAGGGAAGGCCTCCGTCAAGGGATTGCCAGAAACTATTCAACGGTCTGTTGGAACGCACCGAGTCAGACCATTCTCGTTACGCCTCGGCCGACCCCGTCGGCGTCCGTCGTCGCCACCAAGTTGTGCCAGCCGCAAAGGCGGCGAACACGACGGTGGCAGCCCCTGCAACGACCGCTAAGACCAGCGCTTGATTCGCGGGTTCGTCTCGTGTCGCTGCGATTCCAGCGAGGTTCTCCACCCTACTCAGATCCAAACGAAGATTCGCTTGAGCCGCCGTTAGCCCTTCCAGGGCCGACTGGATGTCGCCGATTGAGGAGGACTGTGCTTCCAGCCCGGACGCGAGGTCAGTCGCCAGTTCCGCTCGAAGATCCTCGCCGAAGTTCGGCCCGAGTACCGCTTGAAGCGCCTCCACCTGCTCCGCTGTGTCGCGGATGTTGTCGAATCCAAAACTCATGAAATACGAGGCGGGTGCAACGTTCCCCGAGGAGTCCAACACGAATACGTCGTGGGCGCCCTCTCCCGAGATCGGGATAAAGAGGTTGGCCGTGAACGTGCCCAACGGGCTCGTCCGGGCGGTCGCCACGATGCTCCCGCTCAGCTGGATGAACAGGTCCTGGTCGCCCTGGAAGTTGAATCCCTGGATCGTGACAGGTTGTCCGCCGGCGCCTTCAGGCGGTGACAGGAAGATGGACGGGTTTGGCACCTGCCGTTGTCGTGCGAAAGCGATCTTCTGGTTGGTGCCCTGGAACTCACCCAACCGCGAATCTGACCAGACGAGGTACACGTCCTCGTCTGTTGCCGTGATCGCGAAGTAGTCCCCGATGAACTGCCCGCCCGGGAACCCCCAGTTCGGGTTCGAGGAGGAGTCCGTCACACGGGCATTCAGCCCAAAGCTCTCACCTTGGTCCTCCGACATCGAATAGTAGATGTGGTAGCGGAGTTCCTTCGGATCGTCCCGCATGTCCCCCCACATCGCGTGAAGGCGTCCGTCGGGACTGGTCGTAATCGCCGAGAAGAATTGCATCCGTCCCGTATCGTCGTCGTTCACTTTCACCGGCGAGTCCCAGGTCCGGCCCTTGTCCATCGACCGAGCGACGAAAACATCTCCGTCGTCTGAGGGCGTCCCGGGTGGGAGTCCGACGTAGCCGATATAGACCTCGCCTTCCGGGCCGGTGGTCATCTGCGCGAAAGCGGACCCCCAGTATCGAAAGAACGTCGTGCGTGGGCTGAAACCGGGTTCCAGGAACGTGGAGACCCGGCGGCCGGGTGTGAACGTGTCTCCCTCATCTTCGGACGAAGCGACGAACATCTGAGCCAGACCCTCGAACGGCCCATCATCGGTTGTGTCCATCCAACCGACGTAGACGGTTCCGTCAGGCGCAACCGTCGGCTGAGAGCCCTGCACGAGGCGTAGCCGCCCTTCGACAACCTGCCCACCCGGCACCGTCAACGGGCTCTCCGGGTCCTCGACTGCAACGGTTCCCGTCTCGTCCTCGGACGGCGTGTTCCGTCCTTGGTCGAACACTTGCCTGATCCGTGGGCTGATCTCGACCGGCTCGGACCAGGTGATGCCGCCATCCTCCGACTTCACGAGCTCGATCACGGTCTCCATGATTGGCGATCCGATAAATGGCAGCTCGTCCGTGTAGAAGATGCTGAAGCTGCTGATGAAATTCGTATACGTAACGTAGATGGTGTCGCGGGAGGGGTCGTCCAGGTTCGGTCCGATCGCGATCCACGGCTTGTCGAGGAACGCCATCGCGAGGGTCCCGCGGACACGACCTCGGGAATCAGTCGTGAACTCCGTCTCGACGGTACTCCGCGAGGTCGCCACTCCCGTCGACCAGTTGAACCCCCCATCGGTCGACGAACTCAGGGAAATGCTTGAGACCTGTGCGGTCCCGATGATGTTCCCAAGGCTGAATTCCTCGGTGTCGATCGAGATGAAGATCATGTGGGCGTTGCCATCGCGATCGAATGCGACCACGGGGTCTCCAGCCGAGGCGATCTCGTCCCGAGGGTGCTTCAGCTGGATCGGGCCTTCCCACGATTCGCCACCGTCGATCGAAACGTAGCTGGTCACACCCGGGAAGTTGTAGTCGATCATCCCGGCGATCAGGTGGTCCGGGTCGTCCGGATTGACCGCGATGTGTGGCTCCGTCTGCATCGGTGCGGCACTGAAGTCGCGCGGGATCAGGATGTTCCTGCTGAACTTCGTCGATGGGTCGCGGTATGGCACCAGCGAACCCGCTGCTCCTTGCGCACCAACACCAAGAGGGGCCACCAGTCTCGGGCCGCCGGCACTGAGAGAGCGCTGCACGCCGGACATGTCCGTACTCAAGGGATTCAGCCCATTTGCCACCAGCCACACCGAACTTGACAGGTAGTCAACGAACGGCGGTGTGAACTCGGTACCGTTCGAGCCCGCCGGGCTCGAGATGCGAATATTCAGGTTGTTGAGCGTTGGCGCGCCGCCGTGACCGAGGGTTGGTTGCTTTCCGCTCAGGACGACGTCCCCACCGTCCGCCGCCGAGGCAGTGCCGGACACCAACATGCTCGTCAAGAGCCCACCGGACACGATGGCCAACACGAATCGGCGCCTCATCACTCCACCTCCACGCACAGGAACGCGACTGATCCGCCACCCGGAAACCGCGTGCCACCGAGCCCCAGGGCACTGGGAAACCACCGATTTCGTTCGCATTAGTATAGTAACCGGGCAGGCTAGCGGACCGGGTCGGAGGTGGCATGGGCGGTGGAAAAATAAGCCTCTCGCGAGCGCTCACGCTCTCCTTGATCGGCCTGGTCGTGGCGGTCGCGTGCTCCTCCGACGAGGCAACGCCGACATCCGTTTCTGAAACGTCGGCGACGAGCACACCCGTCGCCGCGACGCCAACGCCGGTCCCTTCGGCGACCCCGACCCCGCCTGCGGTGGCCACTGCAACGGCAACGGTCGTGCCGTCACCCACGGCAACATCCACCCCTCGACCTCCCACGCCGACACCGACACCGACTCCATCGCCGACCCGGCTTCCGGTCGTCGCGTACGTCAACGACCTATACGGCTTCTCGGTTCGGTATCCAACCGGTTGGTCGGCGACGGAGACGGACAGCCCGTCGCCGGTCGCCATATTCGATACCGGCACGGATGACCTGAGCGTCCAGGCATTCGTTTTCTACTACTCGGAGCGTCTCAAGGTCGCCGAGGTTGCGGAACAGGAATTGGCCCCCCTTGCCGGGCTGCCAAACTTCCGGACCATCGGCGAGGCCCCGGTCACGCTGGAGGATGGCACCGAGACGTATCAGATCCTCTACGCCTTCGGCACGGGCCGCGAGGAGCGCCGCGGCGGAATGGCGTTCGCTGTCGAGGACACCCGGACGTTCGTCTTACACGTCGTCGGTCCGCGCATCGTGTACGAGAACAACCTGACCGGTATCGAGCGATTCCTAAACAGCATCACAATTGAGGAACAGCGACCTTTTGGTATCCCCAGGGAGGAGTCCCTCGTACTGGCCCTCGATACCGGCCCCATCACGCTCGATCCTGGGATCGCGCAAGAGAGTCAGTCGATTCAGTACATCCGGCAGATATTCGACGGCCTCGTCACGCTCGATGATGAACTCAATGTCGTCCCCGATCTCGCGATGTGGGAAGTATCCGACGACGGCCTCACCTACACCTTCACCATCGACCCAGAGGCAACATTCCATGACGGCTCCAGCGTCGAAGCTAGCGACGTCGTCTTCTCCTGGGAGCGCGCGGCGGATCCGGAACTCGAATCGCCGACCGTCCGCACCTACCTGGGCGACATCGTCGGCGTCGATGCAATGTTGGCGGGCACCGCAGGCTCCATCAGCGGCCTCGAAGTCGTTGACCAGAGCACGCTCAAGGTCACGATCGACTTTCCGAAGAGCTACTTCCTCTCGAAACTGACTCATACCGTCGCCTCTGTGGTGGAGCGCGACAACGTCGAGGCTGGCCGCGGTTCCTGGTGGTTGGATCCTGTGGGGACCGGCCCGTTCGAGGTTGGAGAATGGATCCCCGACGTTGCGATGCACTTCCAACGGCACGCCGGCTATCACGGCGAGCCCGCGGGCGTCCCGAACATCATCTTCCGGTTCCACGCCGGCGTTCCATTGCGGATGCTCGAGGATGGGGAGATCGATGCGGCGACCATCAGCCCCGCGGAATTCGACCTGTTGGAGGCCGAGGAGAGTCCGCTGCTGGATGGCGTTACCTCTCGCCCGCTCCTCTCCGTGCACTACATCGGGTTCAACACCGCGATGGCCCCGTTCGATGACGTGAACGTTCGGCGCGCCTTCCTGCTGGCCCTGGACCGGAAGTCCATTGTCGAGGAGACGCTCGCCGGCGTCGGCGTGCTGGCGCAGGGTTTCCTGCCTCCCGACCTGCCCGGATATGACGCGGACATCGACGAAATCCAGTTCACTCCGGCGGCGGCCGTAGCCGCCCTCGAATCATCGACCTACGGCAGTGCCGACGCTCTCCCTGAAATCACGTTCACTGCTCCGAGGGTCGGGCCTGCCCTGGTTCAGATGCTTGCGATGTGGCGTGAGCACCTTGGCGTGTCCGTCGGAGTCAATACCGTTCCTGCGAGCACGTACTACTACGAACTCTCGGAGCGGGTGCAGGGTCTCTACGAGTACGGTTGGATCGCGGACTACCCCGATCCGCACAACTTCCTCGACGTCCTCTTCTTCTCTGGAGTCGACAACAACGTCGGCGGGTTCAGCAGCGCCACCGTGGACGATTTGCTCGCTCAGGCCAGGATCGAAACCGACGCCGATGAAAGATACCGGCTGTACCGATCTGCGGAGAGGATCCTGGTCGACAACGGTGCGGGTATCCCGCTGTGGTTCGGACAAGCCCGCGTGCTCGCGAAGGCTCACGTCGATGGCTTCACGATCGACGCTCAAGGTAACCTTGACCTGAGCAAAGTGAGCTTGAGCGACCGCTAGGTCCTGGCTTGCCACTCCGCTGAAGAGCGCCCTCGGAGGGCGTCCGCCCGGCGGCCTCTCTACGTTGACACCCAGATACGGCGCCGCCTAGAATTACGCGCCTTTTCGAGGCTATCAAGGGGGTAGTAACCGTGGGGACTCGCGCTTTCATTCTCATTGAAACTTCGGTCGGGAAGACGCAGGAAGTCGTCACTGCGTTAAGGGCCGTTTCTGAAATCAAGTCCGTGGACGCCGTAACCGGTCCATACGACGTGATCACGATTATCGAAGCCCCTGACCTCAACACGGTCGGTAACGTCGTCACGTCCAGTATCCACACGATAAGCGGGGTGCTGCGGACCGTTACCTGCCTGGCGGTCAACCTGAACTGATCTGGCCCTCGCCTGGCTGATCGCTGGACGCTCCCACGAACGATGGATGCCGGGAGGCTTCTATGGACTTTCAGTTTTCGCCCGAAGACGAGTCGTTTCGTACAGAGGTCCGCGACTTCGTTCGAGCCGAATGGGACCCGAAGGGGTACGACACGATCGGGGCGAGCATCGCCTCATACGACCTCCATACCGAGGAGGCAATCGCACTTGTCAAGGAGTGGCAGCAGAAGCTGGCCGCGAAGGGTTGGTGGACCTTCCACTGGCCCACCGAGTTCGGCGGCACCGGTGCGGCGATCAGCCGCCAGCTCGTCTACCGCGAGGAGATGTCGTACTGGGGAGCACCCGCCACCGGCGCGAGCGACCTCGTCAGCCCCGTGCTCATGTTCCACGGCAACGAGTGGCATAAGCAGGAACTCCTGCCCCACTACGCCACTGCTGAGATCGAGTTCTGCCGTTTGCTCTCCGAGCCGGGGTCGGGCTCCGACCTCGCCTCCGTCACGACGAAAGCCGTGAGGGACGGCGACGACTTCGTCGTGTCCGGGCAGAAGATCTGGACGAGCATGGCCGAGATGGCAGACTACGGGCAGGCCATCGTCCGCACGGACCCGGACGCCGTCAAACATCGGGGATTGACGTATCTCATCATCGACATGAAGTCGCCGGGGATCGTGCTGCGACCGATCCACGACATGGTCGGCCAGGGTCGTTGGAGTGAGGTCTTTCTTGACGAGGTCCGGGTGCCCGCGCGCAACATGGTGGGCGAGTTGAACCGCGGCTGGTACGCCACGATGACCCATCTCAGCTTCGAGCGATCGAACA
>CAZIBZ010000234.1:0-4096 GCA_964537445.1 uncultured Dehalococcoidia bacterium
TGTACTCAACGGTCGGATCGTCACCGAGGTACTCGAGCCAGTCGGCCTGGTCGACGGAGATGCAGTTGCCCATGCTGATGGACTTGTTGGGGTAGAGGCCGTTCGCACGGGCACGGACGACGAAGCCAACAGCGTGAGTACCAGAGTTGGACATGAAGCCGATGTTGCCGCCGTCGCCAACCCACTGGTCCGCGCTGTTCTTGATGCCAGCGGCGGCGTGGTAGATGCACATGCAGTTGGGACCGACGAGATTGAAGTTCGCCTCGGTCGTCATCTGGACGATGCGTTCCTGGAGCTGGATCCCCATTTCCTCGCCGGTCTCGGCAAAGCCGGATGTGAAGAGCGCCGCGGCGCCGACACCGGCCTCGATGCATTCGGCGACGATGCGCGGGGCGACCGGACGAGGGACCGCGACGATGGCGTAGTCCACCTGCTCCGGGATGTCCTTGATGCTGGCGAAGTTTTCGAACCCCATCTCGAGGATGTTCGGGATCTCGTTCTCATCGATCTGGACCGAGTAAACCTTGTCGGCCTTGGCGTCTTTGACGCCACGGAGCCACATGTAGTCAGAGATCTTCTTGTCGCCGATGACGGCGATGACCTTCGGGTTGAATGCCCGGTCGAGGTTGGCCTTGCGTTGTGCGTCCATTTAGGTATGTATCTCCCTGGGGATGGTGCCGGTCGGTCTATTCGGCGGGCGTCAGGATGATGCGGGCGTCAACGGCGAGCGCGCCGTGGCTATAGGCCATGACGGGGTTCAGATCCATCTCCGCAAGGTCCAGGGTCTTTTCGGCGAAGTCGGAGACCTTGAGGATCAGGTCTTCGAGCGCGTCGAGGTTGACAGGAAGCAGGTTCCTGAAACCGGTGAGCATCTTGAAACCCTTGACCTCGCGCACTATCTCGCGGGCGTCGCGCCGGGTGAGCGGGGTGATACGGAAGGCCACATCCTGGAGGACTTCGACGGCGATGCCGCCGAGTCCAAACATGAGGACCGGGCCGAACTGCTGATCACGCGTAATGCCAACGATGACCTCGACGCCCCCGGACGGAGCCATCGGCTGGACCGAGACGCCCTGAACGGCGGCGCCGGGCGCGTTCTTGCCGGCAGCGGCGACGATCTCGTCATACGCGTTGCGCACCTCGTCGGCCGAGCCGAGATTGAGCTGGACGCCACCGACGTCGCTCTTATGGGTGATCTCGGTGGACGAGACCTTGAGCACGGCAGGCAGCCCGAGCGACTCGGCGATCGAGACGGCCTCGTCGGCGGAGGACGCAACCCGCGTCTCCGTGACGGGGACACCGCTCGCTCCGAGGATCCCCTTGGATTCCTCTTCGGTAAGGATGAGCCGGTTTTCGGCCCGAGCGCGCTGGACGATTTCGGCAAAAGATGGCACAGCAGTTGATGTCACGTGGAACCCTCCCCCTGAGTCGCCGGCCCGTGGGGTCGCTACCTGCGCAGGCCCCTTCGGCAACGCGTGGATGCTACCTGCCGCTATAGAGGGGTGTCAACGGAACGGCCGGTGGAGCGAGAGGTCCGACTGCCCGATCAGCCTCGGATGAGGGTGATGTTGTCGCCCAAGATCGCCGCGTTGACCGCACCGACATAGCGGCTGAGGACGACACCATCGGTGTCGATGAAGAACGTCGCCGGGAGGCCGCCAATCCCATAGGCGATGGAAGTGGCTCCCGTTGTGTCCCTGACGAGGATGTATCCCTCATCGCTCGGGATCTCGAATTCCTCAGCGAACTCCCGGGCGTCCGCGATGGAAGGGTCCTGGACGTTTACCCCGATGAAGACGACGCCGGAGTCGTGGTTGGCACGGAACGAGTCAATGAAATGCGGCATCTCCACCCGGCAAGGTGCACACCATGAGGCCCAGAAGTTGAGGACAATCGGTTGGTCGAGGTGGTCGTTCAGGTTGACGATGGTGCCGGAGCCGTCGAGCGTGGCGAGCGAGAACTCTGGTGCGGGGTCTCCGGGGCGCTCCGAACCGCTGGCACCGGTCGCGGCGCTGCGGTTCATCAGGCCCCAACTGAAGAGGGCAATAAAGACGAGGAACGCGACACCGGTGATCGCCCCGATGAGCAGACGGTTCGGGCCCGTGCCATCGACGGTTTCCGAGGTCTCTTCGAGCGTCTCGTCCGCCCCGCGCGAGCCGTCTGCGTCGACCAACAGTGCTCCTCTGAAAGTGTGCCGCCGCAGGTTGCCCCGGCAGTCCGAAGTATACTTACGCTCAATTCGCGGCCCGTTGTCTTCATGCCGTAAAAGCGACCGATGCAACGACGGAAAGAACCGCTTTCGAAACCCGCTGGCATGCCCTCCCGATCCGTCTATCCGACCCGCCCGGGATTCCCATTCGTGGCTCTTTCGTCATCTGCGATCCTGGTCGACCAGTGTGATCTGTGCGGTGGCGCGATGATCGATATCAAGGGCAAGCTCATTTGCCGGAACTGCGGGATCCACACGTGACTGCTCAAACCCGTAGCGCCGACGGGGGCGCTTCGCTGTGACACGCGGGCAGCTGGGAACGGTCCTCAGCATCCTGGGGGTGCTGGCGTGGGCGCCGTTCATCATCGGCCGAGCGGTGGGCGGTGACCCGCCGTTCCTCGTGTTCCTGCCGCTCCACCTGACCGGCGTGCTTGGCGGGGTCTGGCTGCGGCGCGGTGTACCGAGGAGCCACGTCGCTCGTAGCCGCCGGGTGGGGAACTACCTGATCTACGCCGGAGTGAGTGCGTGGATCCCGTATTTCACGATCGAGGCACTGGGAAACGAGCCGATGTTGTTGCCGTTTCTGATCCCGCACCTGTCCGGCGTCATACCGGGCGTGATCCTTCGATACCTGGAGGACATTCGGCGGCTGTGGGCGCGAATCGCCGGGATCGAGGAGGCTGCGCCGGTTGAGGGGAGCGGGTAAGCCTGACGAACGAGGGGTCCGCGAGGACTCATGGTGTCGCGGCCCCGGTCTTTTCATAGTCCATGGGTTCCGCTCGCGGCGGTTCAGTGGCCTCGGGGCGTTTGGCGACGAGCGAGGCGAGCGTCCCGAGTATCAGTACCACGATCGTCACGAGGAAGGCGATGGTGTAGTTGCCGGTCAGGTCGACGGAGTAGCCGACGGCGATCGGGAGGCCGGCGGATCCGACGCGGAGCAGCATCTGCATGACTCCGAAGATGGTGCCGTATGCGGTGATGCCGAAGGTGTCGGCGATCATGAGTGGCATGAGGGCGCCGACGGCACCGAACCCAACGCCGTAGACAGCGACGAACGGCCATAGCAGCCAAATATCGTCGTTCGAGCGGACGAGGAGGAGAACGAGGATTCCTCCGACCTGCATGACCGACACAATGGCGAACGCGTTCCGGACAGGGATCCGTTCGGCGATCAATCCGAAGACGATCTTGCCGATGAGCCCGAACAGGCCGAGCAGTCCGAGGGCGGTCCCGGCCGTCTGGATGTCGATGCCGATGATCTCGAGGTGTTTCGCGAGCTGGTTGAGGACCGCGAAGATGGAGGTGAAGGCGGCCATGAACGTGGCGGCGATGAACCAGAAGGCCGGGGTCCGGACTCCGTCCTGCCATCGTGCGACGTCGGTCGAACGCGCGACCGTGGTGATGTTGGCGCGGCCGGCGACGGTCTCACCCGTACGGGCCCCCTGCGCGGCGAGGCGTTCTGCTTCGTCAGCCTCAGCATCGCGTCCGACACGACGAGCCTCGGCGACGACGTCCTGGGGTCGGTCTCGGACCCAGAGAAGGATGACCGCCATGTTCACGAGAAGCAGGCCGACGCCGTAGATGACGAACATCAGTCGCCAGTCGATGACGGTCAGGAGGTAGGCGGAGAGGGGGGCCATGGTCAGGCCGCCCATGTTGTTGCCGGCGAGGGCGATGCCCATGATGCGCCCGCGGTCTCGCTGGAACCAGAGCCCCACGAGCTTGCCGGTGCCGAGAAAGGCAGCGGATTGACCGAGTACAAGGAGGCCCTGGAGCGCCCAGAGGTGCCATATCTCGGTCATGAAAGCGCGGAGAGCGAACGAGAGGGCGATCATCGGAACGCCGACGAGCATCACTATCTTCGGGCCGCGGGTGTCGACGAGTCTC
>CAZIBZ010000235.1:0-10900 GCA_964537445.1 uncultured Dehalococcoidia bacterium
CGGAAACCGCCTGTCTGACCTTCAAGAACGCGCCGCGTGCGCGGCGCTGCCAGAAGATGGCGATGACAATCAGCACCGGGACGACGCTGAGCGTGACGACGGCCAGCTGGAAGTCCAACCAGACCATCGCACCAACGATGCCAACGAGCATCAAAAGGTCGCTAGCGGTCCCGATGATGCCGCCAGTCATGACCGTCTGGATCTGCTCGACATCGTTGATGACCCTGGACATGAGGCGACCGACCTGCTGTCGGTCGTAGAAGCCAAGAGAGAGCGTCTGAAGGTGGTCGAAGAGCTGGGTGCGGATGCGCACGAGCATCCCGTGGGCGATCTTCGCCATGTACCGAGCCTGGAGATAGTTGCCGATCGCGTTGAGACCGGCCGTCGCGAAGAAGACTCCGGAGAGCACCGCGAGCGTTCCCATCTCTCCAGCCTCGATCGCGGTTGAGATCGTGAAGCCGATGAGAGGGGGGATGGCGACGGCCGTAAACGTGGCCGCCAGCATGCCGAAGAGAGCTACCACCGACCAGACCCTGTAGGGTGCGAGATAGGGGAGCAGCCGGACTGCTACGGTGTGGTTGTAGACGCCACCGAGAGACTCGTCGTCCCACCCGTCGTGGCCTCCATGAGGCCCACCACCACCGCCCCCACCGAAGCCGCCACCGCCGCCCATCATCATGAGCTGGCGCCTCTGGGAACGGCTACTCCGGTGGCGCCTGATGCGGTTACGGTCGCTTGTTCTGCGACTGCGCGTGCCTCGTCTTGGTGCCGGAGTTGCAGGTCGTAGATCGTCCGGTAGAGGCCGGGCTCCTGTAGTAGTTCGAAGTGCGTGCCTCGTTGCGCGATCCGGCCTTCCTCCAGCACCAGGATAGTGTCGGCACGAAGGACGCTGACGAGTCGCTGCGCGACGATAAACGTGGTCCGGCCGACCATCACGTCCGAGAGGGCCAACTGGATCTGGTGCTCCGTCTCGGTGTCGACGCTCGAGAGCGAGTCGTCGAGGATCAGCACCCTGGGATCGAGCAGAAGCGTCCGGGCGATGGCGAGCCGCTGACGCTGGCCGCCAGAAAGGTTGATCCCGCGCTCGCCGACCAGCGTTTGATACCCGTCCGGGAGGCCAATGATGAAGTCGTGCAATCGAGCCATTTTTGCGGCGGCGATGATCTCGTCTTCATCAGCGTCCGGCTTGCCATAGGCGATGTTTTCGTGCAGGGAAGCCGAGAAGAGGAAGACGTCCTGCTGCACGATGCCGATGTTCTGCCGGAGTGACGCGAGGGAGACACCCCGAATGTCAGTACCGTCGATGGTCAAGCGACCATCCGTCGGATCGTAGAAACGCGGCAATAGGCTGACGAGCGTCGTCTTACCGCTGCCGGTCGCTCCAACGAGGGCGACGATCTCTCCGGGTCTGGCTTCGAATTCGACCTTCTCCAGCACCGGGGCCCTGGTCCGGTAGCTGAAGGAAACACCGTCATACGTGACCCTGCCTTCAGGGACATCCAGCGTTGGTGCGCCCGCCTCCTCGCGAACATCTGCCTCGGAATCGAGAATCTCGAAGATGCGTTCTCCGGCGGCCATGGCCCGCGAGAGTTGATTCCCGAGCCACCCGATCATTCGTGCGTATGCGGTAATCGTGAGCAGGAGGAGCAGGAACGCGGTCAGATCGCCGGCAGAGATGACACCTCGGCTCACGAGGATGCCCCCGTACCAGAGTTGGATCCCCGCTGCGAGATAGACGGAAAACGTCATGACCGAAGTGTTGACGGCCTGTTGTTGATTGGCTTCGAGGTTTTGTGCGTAGACGACGCTGGCCTGCTGCCGGAATTTCTCTGACTCCTCGCGCTCCCGGCCGAATGCCTTGACGACCCGCATCCCCGAGAGGTTTTCCTGGAGGACCGTGCTCAACGCGGCGATACCCTCCTGGACGCGCATCCAGATCGGGCGGAGGCGTCTGCTGGTCGCGGTTGTCCGGTAGGTGAGGAACGGCAACACCGCCAGCGTGACCATCGCCAGTTGCCAGTTCATCCCCATCATGATTAGGGTGACGGAGACGAGGAGGAGTGCGATCTGCACGAGGCGGACCAGGCCGAAGCTGATCAACATCCGGACTGCCTCGACGTCCGCCGTGGCGCGTGACATCAACTCGGCGGTTCGGGTCTTGTCGTAGAAGGAAAAGCTCTGTCGCTGGAAGGTGTCGTAGAGGGAGTTGCGGACGTCGAAGGCAAGCCGCTGGGAGATGGCCTGGCTGTAGTAGCTCTGTCCGTACGAGGCAACGCCGCGGAAGATAGCGGCGGCGACGACCGCTCCGGCGAGGAAGAAGAGCGCCTGGAGATCGCCGGACTCGGGCAGGGGGACGATTCCGAGCAGGCGTCGAGGTCCGTCATCACTGGGGTCTACGATGTCGACCGCAACGCCGACGAAACCCGGAATCGCGAGAATGAACAGGGTGGACGCGAGGAGCGTCAGATAAACGAGCGCCAACTGCCCCTTGTAGGGGAGGAGGAACGCCTGGAGTCGGAAGAATATTCCAACGTTGTACCAGACACCCGAGCGGCGCTTCCTATGGCCATTTTCCATAGGTTGACAGTATAAAGAAGCGTTTCCGGAAGCTATGGGCGGGCGATCGAGAGAGCGACGACGGTCGGGCTACTTCTCGTTTCCGAATGGTCGTGGGTACCCCCCGATCGCGTAGACGGCTTCGGCGACCAGAGACCCGTGATCGTTGACGTGACCCCGCACTTCCAACCACATTCCGAGCCGGACTTCCGGTCTGAGCGACGTGTTCCCGGGTAGCACGACGGTGTAGTCACCCACGGTGATCGTGCCCTCACCGACCTGAACCAGCGGGGCCTGAATGGCGACGTAGTCGCGGGACGGGGCCTGCCGGTCGGTCCGCCGGACTTCGATGACGCGGATTGATCCGTCCGCGGACGGGATCCCGCTGATCACGATGAAGTCGCCGGCCCGTGGCGCGCGGGATTCGACGAACGTTACCGGGCGTCCGCCGATGAACAGCGTGCCGTCTCGGATGGCGGCGACCCCCTGTAGAAGGACTATCCGCTCAAGGGAGTCAAGATCATCTACTCCGCTCTCGGCGGAGACGGCCATATATCGGGCGCGGATATCCTCGAGTGCCGCAGAGACGACATCCCTGGCCGATGGTGGCGCGTTCTGCTGCGCCAACGTCAATCGCGCGAAGTGTTCTTCGTACTCGTGCTGGAACCGTGCCAGCAGGGCCCGCAACTCTTCGTTTGGCTCCGGTTCGGTACCGACAGGGGACGCCGCGGCGCCCTCTGAACTCTGAGCCCTTTCGGCGACGCCAGCCGAAGGAGACATGATCGATTCACTGTCGGCCTCTGCCATCGGTGCCGCTGCCACCATCGGTGTCGCTGCCACCATCGGTGCCGCTGCCACCATCGGTGGCGCCGCGGCCGGCATCTCCGCGACCGAATCTGACGGGAGCACCGTCGAGGAGACGCCTCGTTCGGCCTGTGCCAACTCCATCTGCTTGACGAGGTCGCGTTGGAGCCGTTGAACCTGGTCGACCTTGCCATCCGCGGCCATGACGGTGAGTTCACGAGCGCGCTCATCGGCGTAGTTGAGATGTAATTCCGATCTACGAGTTTCGGACGGAGTCATAGCGAGGCGGGCGCGTTCGGCCAGCCTCTTGATCCCGTACAAAGGGCTTTCGGGCATCGCGCTGGCGGAGGCGACGGTCGCTCCACCGCTGATACCGAGCGCGAGCACGAGTACTGCGGCACTGCCAACCCACGCCTTGGCCAGTGGCGTGAGACCACCGGAGAACCAGCGGCTCTCGGCCTTCGCCCGTTCCCTGAGAACGTGACTGCGGATCGCGCCGTGGAACCGGAGTCGCGCTGCAGCCTTGAATCCGGGATCAAGATCGGGGCTGAACGCCGCGATCGCGTCTGTCGATTCCAACAAGGGCCTGATCCGGTCCGCTTCATCCGGATGATCCCGGAGGATCGTGTCGAGGGCCTCGCCGCTTTGCACCCGATCCAGGCACTCAGCGAAGATGTCTTCGAACTGTGGATCAGCGGGCATCGGGTTCGCGGTACCTACTAGCGATCTGCTGCTTCACGGATAGGGGCGAGGTTGCGTCTCAGGGCGCCGACCGCTGAATGCTGGAGGGCTTTGACGGCGTTCTCCTTGCGCTTCATGGCCTTCGCCGTCTCGGCGACGGACAGGCCGGCGCCGAAGCGGAATGAGAGAACCTGTTGCTGGAGATCCGTCAGCGTCTCCATAGCTTCTCTCAACTCCTGGACGTCGGAAACGAGTTCGATCGACCGATGGGAGTCACCTTCGGTGGAGGGCAGGGGAGGGGCATCTTCAATGGGGATGCCGCTGCGGTGTTTCCCGCGCCGCCAGTAGTCGACGACCCGGTTGTGGGCGATCCGCATGATCCATGCTGAGAACGGAACGTCGCGAAACTTGAATGACTGGATCGATTCGAGCATACGAAGGAAGACATCCTCCGCGAGGTCCTCTGCATCGGCCGAGTTCTGGATGCGGTACACAACGTACCGGTAGACCCGGTCGATGTAGGTCTCGTATATCTCACCAAATGCTCGCTCCTCGCCGCCCTGAGCACGCCGCACGAGAGCGGCGACCTCAGCTTCGTCCCTCTGCCCCGGATGGGATGCGGCAGTGCGTTCCCCATCGTCGCCGTTCATCCCGGCATTGTAGAGAACGAACCTTGCGTCACGAGGTTAGGAGTGTGTCGGGGTCGAGGGTGGGCGCTGCGATAAAATCGCTCAACTGCAGGTCGAGGAAGGCAGGGGAAATGGTCGACACCGAGGTCATGGCATACGCGCTGCGCGCGATGATGGAAGAGGACATTCCTCAGGTGAAGGTGATCGACCGAGACGCCTTTCCGACAACGTGGCCCGCGCCCGCGTTCAAGCGTGAGCTGAACAACAACAACTTCGCTTACTACCTTGTTGCTTGGGACACGGATCGCGGGCACGAAGAATGGACCACGGAGACCGGGATCGCGGCCGAAGCAAGCGATGGAGCGTCTGACGCCGCGCGCAGCCGCATGGCCGTGGCGGTTCGCCGATTGCTGCGACGCCCAGAAGAAGCAACATTCGAGTCCACCGAAGAGTTGTTGGTCGGGTACCTCGGGCTCTGGACTGTGTTGGAGGAGGGGCATGTCGTCAGCGTCGGCGTGCGCAATTCCCATCGCGGATTGGGGATCGGAGAGCTTCTGTTCATCGGATCGATCGAGCAGTGCCTGCTGCTGTCGTGCACCCGGATGACCCTGGAGGTCCGGGTCTCGAATGAGGTCGCGCAAAACCTTTACACGAAGTACGACTTCCGAATCACCGGACGCCGAAAGGGCTACTACACCGACGATGGGGAGGATGCGTTCATCATGTCCGTGGAGGGCATCGATACGCCACCGTACCGAGAGCTGCTGACCGAACTCCGATCAAAACACTCGGAGCGCTGGGGGGTCAGCGTCCGGCAGTACGACTAGCCGATCTCCGGCTTGACGTACCCGACCAACTCCACGAATGCGTTCCCGGGAACGGGTTCACCGTTCTGCATCGCGGACACGCTGGCCGTGCCCTCCCAGTAGATGGTCTGCGGGGGGAACGCGAGGGTTATCTCCTGGTCGGCGATCGTTGGTACGAGTTCGATCTCCAGGCGATGATCGGGGACGGAGATCCTCCAACTGGCCGGGTATTCGGCCCCGGTATGAGGACTGGTCCATGTATCGAGGATCGTGAGTGCGATGCCGTTGGTCCCAAGGTGAATGGAGTCACCAGCCGGACGAACGAGCGTTCCGTAGACGGACGGCGCCCGAGCGCCGTCGCGGGCTTCGGTGATCATCAACTCTGAGCCGTCGTCCAGTTGAACGGCGAACCACTGCCAGCCGGTCGGGTATCCGGTGACCGTGAAGTCTCCCCATTGATGATCCATCCAGGCCGTTCCGGTTACCTGGCGGTCCCCGTCGGGAAGGGAGAGGGTGCCGGTGGCCTCCATGTGAGTCCACGAGTAGTAGTAGGTCCACCCGTCGCCGCTTTCGAGGAAGCCATCCTCATCGTGGAGGACCGCACGTTTCGTCGGCAACATGATGAGTTCCAACGAACGGTCGTCGATCGACGTTGCCACGGCGTGTAGCCCGGGGCTCCCGCTCAGCGTCCAGTCTTCTACTATGAAGTCGAATCCGTCGGAAGGCTGCGCCGCCTGCTCACCGAACGAGAAATTACCGGCCTGATCGTGTGTTCCAGCAGCCAGGTCGGAGAGACCCGTATGAGCCATGTAGCCGACCCTGCCGTCGTCGGTCCGGCCCTGGAAGATCACGAAATGGAAGCCGTACACACTGCCGTCCTCGTCGGTCAGGTGGCCGTTGTAGTACCACCATTCGAGGGCGTCGTGGTGGAGCGCCTCATCGTTGGGGAAGACGATCGGTCGGGGGTTGGTGACCTCCACCGGAGTCGGGTCGGGAGATGCGGTTGCCCGGGGAGTAGGTGTGGGTACCGGAACCAGCGTCGACGTCGAAGTTGCGGATGGCTCCGCACCCGAACAACTCAACAGAGTGAGGCCCAACGTCAGGACCAATGCGCTGGCCCACTTCCCTCCGGCTGACCGGTGTTGAAGCGACCTGGTGCGTCGAAAGGGAAGAGTCATCTGCTGTGGGTCTTGGAATTCACAAGTTCATCCAGTATATGAGCCTGCGATGCAGGCTATACTTGGGACGCCCGCGAATCGATTTGGCGACGTGGAGGAACGGCTTGCCGTCCACGTTGCCGGAGATTCACGGAGACGACGGAAACGGATAAGCGTATGAGTGCATTAGAGCTGATCGACCGACCACAGGTGGCTGACGGGACGCCGAATCCGATAGGTGCCGCGCAGACGGCGGCCCGGTTTTTCCGTGGCCTCGGGGACCCGACACGCGTTCGGATCCTCAACATCCTGCTCACCGGCGAACGGAGCGTGTCGGAGCTGGTTGACCTGTTGAAAGCGCCACAAGGTAGGGTGTCGAGCCACCTTTCATGTCTCCGCTGGTGCGGATTTGTCGAGGCGGAGCGGCGAGGTCGGAATGTTTACTACGCGATCGCCGATCCCCGAGTCCGCGAACTGCTGCAGATGGGGGACACGATGATTGCGGATGCGGCGGAACGAATCCTCTCGTGCCAGGTCCTCGAGGGCGAAGGCGTCAGCTAGCGCCGGTTCGCCTGGGAGAAATCTCAGGAATTCATGGAGCCTGAGACTCAGGCAAGAGCCGCTGCGCGAACACCTGCGAGCCGATCTATGGCTCGGTCGAGTTGGTCGTCCGCGACCGTCAGCGAGCAGCGGATGAAACCCTCACCAGCTTCGCCGTACCCACGTCCCGGGGTGACAACGACGTTGGCACTCTCTATCAGGCGGCTTGCGAACTCGCCCGAGTTGACGCCCGCCGGTAGCTTCGCCCAGACATAGAGGCTGGCCTTTGGGGGGTCGACCTCGAGTCCCATTGCGCGGAGGGCCGGGACCAACCTGTCGCGTCGAGCCTGGTAGATGCGGTTGTGGTCCGCTATAGCGTTCTGAGGGCCATCGAGGGCGGTGATCGCCGCTAGCTGAACAGCCTGGAAGATGCCGGAGTCGATATTGGATTTGATGCGCATGAGCGCGTCGATCATCTCGGCGTTACCAACCGCCATGCCGATCCGCCAGCCAGTCATGTTGAATGACTTGGATAGCGAGTGGAACTCGATGCCAACGTCGATGGCACCCTCAGCCTGGAGGAAGCTGACCGGCTCGTACCCGTCGTATGCGACTTCGGTGTAGGGTCCGTCGTGGCATACCGCGATGTCGTGGGCGCGCGCAAACTCCACGGTCCTTTCAAAGAAAGATAAGTCGGCGACGGCCGCGGTCGGGTTGTTCGGATAGTTGATCCAGAGGAGCTTCGCGCGGTCGGCGATCTCATCGGGAATAGCGTCGTAATCAGGGAGGAAGTCGTTCTCGGGCGTGAGCGGCAGGTAGTAGGAATCGCCACCCGCCAGCATGGTCCCGACGCTGTACACGGGGTACCCAGGGTTAGGAACGAGAGCGATGTCTCCGGGATCGATGTAGCACCAGGCGATGTGGGCGATCCCTTCCTTTGAGCCGATGGTGGGGAGGACTTGTGTGTCCGGGTCGAGCGCGATCCCGAAACGTTTCTGATACCACCTCGCGATGGACTGGCGGAGTTCAGGAAGGCCGTCGGACTCCGGGTACCGGTGATTGGCGGGGATCCGAGCAGCGTCTTCGAGCGAGCGAAGGATGTGATCCGGAGTCGGGATATCCGGGTCGCCTATCGCGAGCGAGATGACGTCTTCGCCTCGTGCCCGCTTCTCGGCGATCTTTCGGGTGACTTCGACGAACAGATAGGGAGGAAGCTGGGCGACACGGGCGGCTGGCTTCATTCAGGTGGGCTCCGGAAGGGTTCGTTTCGGGGGGCGCGCCATTGTATCAACGGCCTCCCAAGCACCCGTTCTATTGCGAGCACTTGATCTTGACACCTAGCATTGCGGCACGTTTCCGGGGGAGCCAGAGGAGGGTGATGGTGGACGTGCCAGAGCGACCCGCCCGGCGCCCTCGTGTTTTCTACGGCTGGTGGGTGGCCCTTTCCGGGACCGGTCTGATGCTCTACACGACCGGCGTCAGCTTCTTCGGATTCAGTTCATTTTTCGACGCGATCCGCGCCGACCTTTCGTGGACTCGGGCGCAGGTGTCGCTGGGCCCCGCGATCCAGGCTGTTCAAACGGGCATTCTCGGCCCCGTTACCGGGGTCCTCGCGGACCGAGTGGGGCCGAGGATTGTGACAGCCGCCGCGATGTTCGCCGGGGGATGCGGGTTCTTGGTGCTGGCAGTCGTACAAGAAACGTGGCATTTCTACCTCGCGTTCGTGTTGCTCGGGACGATGGGAGGTGTCGCGCTGCTGCTGGTCTCGACGGCGATCAGCAACTGGTTCATCCGGAAGCGTGGGCAGGCGCTGGGGTTGGCGTTCGTTGGGCCGGGATTCGGCGGGATCCTGACGGTCATCCTGGTCGGATTGATCGAGGCATACGGGTGGAGGACGACTGCCGTTATCACCGGGCTCGGCACCTGGGCGATCGGGATACCGCTGGCCCTGGTGCTGCGACGCAGGCCGGAAGATCACGGAATGCTGCCGGACGGCGACGAGATTCCGCCGCCGGAAACAGACGCGAATCCCGGGACCGCGACGATTGCGACCCCAGACGGCGACGCATCGTCCACCGCGCGTGAAGTGCTCCAGACACGATCGTACTGGCTGTATGTCGTGGCGATCGCGTGCCAACAGTTCGCAATCTCGGCGTTCGTGGTCCACCATATCCCGGCGCTCGTGAGTTTCGGTTTTTCGTTCAGATCCGCGGGTGTCCTTGTGCTCGTGTTCACGCTGGCGAGCATCCCGATGCGGTTCTTCGGCGGGTACTTGGCCGACCGGTTCGACCGCCGGATCGTGGTGGCAACGATGCTGGGGTCGCAGCTGGCGGGCGCGATCCTGTTCGTCTTCCTGAAGGGCTGGCCGACGGCGATCCTATTCGAGGTGATCTATGGAACCGGATGGGGGGGTAGCAACCCGGCGCGTCTTTCGCTCCAGGCGGAGTACTGGGGTAGAGGGATCTTCGGCTCGTTGATAGGGGTGCAGATGGCCGCCGGAGCCGTTGCTTCTCTGACCGGGCCGGTCATGATCGGCTGGCTGGCGGATGTGGAGTCGTACCAGTTGGCATTCGTCGCCCCGATCCCCGCGTTGACGCTGGCGACCGCCCTGGTGCTGTTCATGAGGAGACCCATGATCGGGGAGCCCCAAACAAGATGAGCGAACAGACGGAGGGTCGACGGCGTAAGCGAATCTTCCCCGGATGGAACCTCGCGGGCGCCGGAATGGTCATCGCTTTCTACGTGGACGGGGTCGGCTTCTGGGGGTTCTCCGGGTTCTTCCGCGAGATCATCCGCGAATTCAACTGGGACCGGACTATCGCCGCGGTCGCGCCTTCGCTCCAGCGCCTTCAGTCAGGGGTCCTTGCTCCCGTCACCGGATTGCTCGTCGATCGGTGGGGGCCGCGACACACGATGATGCTGGGCTACGTGGTCGCGGGGGCCGGCTTCATGTTCCTCAGCCGCATCGAGAACCTGTGGCAGTACTACCTGTCGTTCGTCTTCATCGCCTTCGGCCTGAGTGCGGGGTCATTCATCGTCATTGCGGCCGCGTTGAACAACTGGTTCGTGCGCAAGCGGGGACGGGCGCTCGCGATCCTGATCCTTGGCCCCGGCCTCTCAGGCGTGCTGGGCGGGACCTGGATCCTGATCATCCCAATATTCGGATGGAGAGACACGCTCTTTTTCGCCGGCCTCGGTTTCTGGTTGATCTGCCTGCCGTTGGCGTTCCTAGTGATGAAGGACAAACCGGAGCCATACGGATATCTCCCTGACGGCGATGAACCGTATGCAGAGAAGGCTGGAGGCGAGGCGGGTTGGGGCGAGGCCCCGGAGTTGCCGATGAGGACCATCCTGCGGGACCGCGGGTACTGGCAGTACGTCGGCGCATCCGCGCTGAACAGCGCCTCCTTCGCCGTGGTGACGTTCGCCGCGGATGCGCTTGATTCTTACGGATTTTCCAACGCCATCGCGGGCAGCATCTTCATCTTCGGATTCGCCCTGCCCAGCCTTCCCGCGAGACTTGGGGCAGGCTGGTTGGCCGATAACTTCGACAAACGCCTGATCTTCGGAGGGTCGCTCGCGCTTCAGATGGTTGGGACCCTCGTGTTCGCGGCAGCGACTGTCCCGTGGATGGCATTCGTGGCGGCGGCGATGGTGGGCATGGGGATCGGGACGAACAGCCCCGCCCGGCTGTCTCTCCAAGCGGAGTACTGGGGGAGAAGCGTGT